>JAUZQS010000245.1 GCA_030950875.1 Mariprofundaceae bacterium
GCAAGGTTGCCATTCACCGATACCGTGTATGTGCCGCCCAATTCTTGCGTAATCGCAACTTGCGCTCCCTCTGGGATAATCACAGGGGTTCCCAACGGAATCAAAATCGCATCAATATCCCGAATTGTGGTAATCATTTGCCCTGATGCCATGCTTTACTCCGTACGCGCTGTTTTATCAGCATCTTGTATTGCAGATTTAACGGTATGCCAACAAAGCGTGGCGCACTTAATCCGTGATGGAAATTCTTTCACACCTGCTAACACTGCCAATTTTCCCAACACATCTTGATTGGGTTGATCCGATAAATCCGCAGTCGCCATTTTATGAAACGCCTCAAACAAAATCTCAAAATTCGCTATTGATTTACCTTTTAAGCCTTCTGTCATCAATGATGCTGAAGCCGTCGAAATCGAGCATCCCTGCCCTTCAAATGTAATGCCTTCAATGATATCGGAATCATTTATCTGCAAATACACATGCAGCTGGTCACCACATAAAGGGTTATACCCCTCTGCATCGTGGTTACATGGCTCTAATTTACCAAAATTACGCGGGCTTTTGGTATGATCAATAATCACCTGTTTGTATAAATCACCTAAAGAAAACATTACGCAAACATATCCCTTGCCTTGCTTAAGGCCGCAAACAAGGCATCAACCTCAGCCTCTGTGTTGTAAATAGAAAACGATGCTCGCGCTGTGGCTGGCACTTTATAAAACTGCATCACAGGCATGGCGCAGTGGTGTCCAGCCCGAATTGCCACAGCTTCACGATCCAAGATTGTACCCAAATCATGCGGATGCACACCCTTCAGCACGAATGAAAGCACACAGGCTTTGTCTCTTGCAGTACCTATTTGCCTTAACCCTTCAAACAATTCCGCCTGGCTTGTCGCATAGTCCAGCAAAACTTTTTCTCGCACTGCAATCTTATCCAAACCAATGCTTTGGATATATTTAATCGCCTCACCAAAACCAATCACGCCTGCAATATTCGGTGTGCCTGCCTCAAATTTATGTGGCAAGTCATTGTACTGCGTTTTTTCAAATGTGACCATCAAGATCATGTCGCCACCACCTTGATACGGCGGCATAGCTTCCAGCAAAACTTCTTTGGCAATCAGTACACCCACACCCGTTGGGCCATACATTTTGTGCGCTGAGGTTACATAAAAATCAACGTCCAAAGCTTGTACATCCACCGCCATATGCGCCGCAGCCTGCGCACCATCTACCAAAACCACTGCCCCTACAGCATGGGCTTGCTTAATCATGGTCTCAATCGGATTGATGGTTCCCAGTGCGTTGGACATATGCACCACACCAAATAGTTTGGTACGTTCAGATAGGAGCGATGTAAAGGCATTCATATCCAGTTCACCCGCTTCATTCATCGGGACAACTTTCAGCACAGCGCCTGTATGCTCACACAACATTTGCCATGGCACGATATTGGAATGGTGCTCCATATGGGTAATAAGTATCTCATCACCCTTGGTGATATTCGCTCTTCCCCATGATGAAGCAATTAAATTGATGCTTTCGGTTGCTCCACGCGTAAAAATAACCTCTTTGGTTGATTTTGCGTTAAAAAATGAACGAATGGTTTCACGCGATGCCTCATAGGCAGCTGTAGCACGCTCGGAAAGCGTATGCACACCACGATGAATGTTCGAATTATCCTTCTCATAATAAGAGCGAACAGCATCAATCACACACTGCGGTTTTTGCGTTGTTGCAGCATTGTCCAAATACACCAACGGCTTACCATATAGCTCTTGATCTAAAATGGGGAAATCACTACGAATTTGTTCAATATTCATATTCAAACACCTTAGCCCATCAGTCCATCAAGATCAGAAGCATGCGGAAGCTTCGCAAATGCAGCTTTTTCCACATACGAACGCACTACTTGATTGCTCATGGCCGCCAAAATTTCATCTGCGAATGCAAACACCAACAGCTCTTGCGCTGCCTCTTCGCAAATACCGCGAGAACGCAAATAAAACAACTGCTTATCATCAAGCTGTCCTACCGTCGCGCCATGTGCACATTTCACATCGTCATTATAAATCTCTAATTCAGGCTTGGTATCAATTTGAGCATGATTGGATAACAATAAATTGCCGTTGGACTGCGATGAATCAGTTTTGATTGCCCCTTTATGCACCACAACTTTACCATTAAACACGCCATGTGAACGACCATCCAATACCGTGCGATAATTTTCGCGGCTCACACAATGTGGGGCTTGGTGATCTATGCGTGTGTGATGATCCACATGTTGACGGCCATCCAACACAAACAAGCCATTCAGCTCACATGATGCACCCGGCTCAGACAAACTTACTACAAGATCCGTACGCGACAACGATGCGCCAAGCTCAATACCATGGAATGTATAGGAAGAATCACGAAACTGCTTTACTTCCACACGTGCGACATGCGCTTGCTTCTTTCCTTCTTGCTGCAAACGTGAATGCTCTAACGATGCGCCATTTTTTAAAATCACGGCTGTAACGCAGTTACTCAAAGCATTCTCTTCGCCCACACTGATAAAATGTTCAATGACTTGTGCTTGTGCATTTTCACCAAGCATCAAACCATGTCGAATGGCATTGTTTTGATTGCTAACATGCAAGATATACAAGGGCTTATCTAGCACACTGTTATCTGCCAAACATACTGCCGCTCCATCACTTGCAATCGCAGCATTCAAAGCCGTCAAGCCATTAACCAGAGGCTCATTCCCTGATACGTGAAATAGTTTAGCAAGGGCTTTCGACTCCTCACCAGATACCGATGCTTCCAAAGCCGCCAGAGATACAATCTCCACGGCATCGGGTAGATTGGACTGCGCTGCATCAAACACACCGTTGGCAAACACCATGCGATAAGCATCCAAATCAACCATGCCTAGCCCTTCGCTATGCACATCAGCACCCACGCCGCCTATGTCAAGCAGACCTTCCAGACGCGAAACATCTGTATATTTCCAATCTTCATTGCACTTGTTTGGTAAGCCGAGCTCTTTAAATAACGATAAAGCATCTTGTCTTGCTTGTTCTACAGGATTCATAGGTTTTCTTTCACCCAATCGTAGCCATGCTCTTCAAGCTTCAGTGCAAGTGACTTATCACCGGTCTTCTGAATTTTACCCTCTGCCAAAACATGAACAAAATCTGGCTCAATATAATCAAGCAGACGTTGGTAATGCGTAATCATCACAATAGCACGATCGGGCGAACGTAATTTATTTATACCACCTGCCACAATGCGCAACGCATCAATATCCAAACCAGAATCGGTCTCATCTAGCAGTGCCAGATCAGGCTCTAGAACGGCCATTTGAAAAATCTCATTACGTTTCTTCTCACCACCAGAAAAACCTTCATTCACAGAACGACTCAAAAATGATGCATCAAGTTCCACAAGCTTGGCCTTCTCTTTCACCACGCTCATAAAATCAAACGCATCCAATTCAGTCAAACCTTGATGCTTGCGCTTGGCATTTACCCCAGCTTTTAATAAATATGTATTATTCACACCTGGGATTTCAACAGGGTACTGAAAGGCCAAAAAGACACCTGCCCAGGCTCGCTCCTCTGGCTTCATCGCCAGCAAATCTTCACCTTTATAGGTCAACGACCCCGAAGTAACTTCATAACCATCATGCCCAGCAATCACATTGGAAAGCGTCGATTTCCCTGCGCCATTCGGTCCCATAATTGCATGCACTTCACCTGCGTTGATGGTCAGATTCAATCCCTTGAGGATTTCTTTACCACCCACAGATACGTGTAAATCTTTAATCACTAACATTTATTAATCCTTCACTGGGCCACAAAGCACATCAAGCGCACAAATAAAAGCTGCACATCTGTGTCTCTGTAGCAAAAAAATTTATCCCACTGAGCCTTCTAGCGATATTTCTATCAAACGGTTCGCTTCCACGGCAAATTCCATTGGCAACTCATCAAACACATCTTTACAAAAACCATTCACAATCATGTTGACCGCATCTTCCTCTGAAAGCCCGCGTTGCTGACAATAAAACAACTGCTCATCGCCAATTTTAGAAGTCGTTGCCTCATGCTCGAGCGTTGCTGTGGCATTTTTTACCTCAACATAGGGGAAGGTATGTGCACCACACGCATCGCCCAATAGCAACGAGTCACACTGCGTATAATTTCGGGCATTTTCAGCATTTTTGCCCATCCGCACCAAACCACGGTATGACTGCTGCGCACGGCCTGCAGAAATGCCTTTGGATATAATCGTACTCTTGGTATTTTTACCAAGGTGAATCATTTTGGTGCCTGTATCGGCTTGCTGACAATTGGTTGTAACTGCCACAGAGAAAAACTTACCCACCGACTCATCACCTTGAAGAATGCAACTTGGATATTTCCACGTAATCGCCGAGCCTGTTTCTACCTGTGTCCATGAAACTTTGGCGCGATCACCACGACAATCTGCACGTTTGGTTACAAAGTTATAAATACCACCGACACCATTCTCATCGCCTGGATACCAATTCTGAACAGTGGCATACTTAATTTCTGCATCATCTAAAATCACCAACTCAACCACCGCAGCATGCAATTGGTTTTCATCGCGCATCGGTGCAGTACAGCCTTCAAGATAGGACACATACGCACCCTCATCCGCAATAATCAATGTGCGTTCAAATTGCCCCGTATTTAGTGCATTGATACGAAAGTATGTACTTAATTCCATTGGGCAGCGTACACCTTTGGGGATATATACAAACGAACCATCGGTAAACACGGCACAATTCAGCGCCGCAAAAAAGTTATCCTTCTGCGGCACAACCGAACCAAGATATTGCTTCACCAACTCGGGATAATCACGAATCGCCTCAGAAATCGGGCAAAAAATTACCCCCGCTTCGGTCAGCTTGCTTTTGAAGGTTGTTGCCACTGATACCGAATCAAACACCGCATCGACAGCCACATTCGTTACGCCCGCCAAAAATTCCTGCTCACGCAAGGGAATACCTAGCTTCTCATAGGTTTCTAAAAGCTTTGGATCGACTTCATCCAAACTTTCAGGGCCATCATCTTTGGATTTAGGGGCCGAGTAATAGGAAATTGCTTGATAATCAGTTGGTGTATAGTCCACCGCTGCCCATGTTGGCTCTTTCATCGTTAGCCAATGGCGATAAGCCTCTAAGCGCCAGTTAAGCATCCACTCAGGCTCTTGCTTAATCGCAGAAATATGACGAATGACATCTTCATTCAACCCTGGCGGCAAGGTATCCGATTCAATATCCGTGACAAAACCCGCCTCATATTCACGTTTTCCAAGCTGTTCTTGAATTTCTTCATTGCTTGCCATTACACCACGACCCCTTCTGCAATATCGCCTACCTGCATTGGAATTGCTTTTTTCATCGTAAACACAGGCATAAATCCATCCACTGCCATATCCGCTAAGCTGATATCTTCAAGTGCATGCTGAATCGCCGTATTGATACGCTTCCAGTTATTGCTGGTTGAACAAAAAGGCATTTGCTCACATTCACTTTGCTCTAAATTACACTCTGTCAAAGCAATACGCCCTTCAAGGCAATGAATAATTTCACAAACCGATATATCTGAAGCCAAGCGCATCAAACGATAACCGCCATGCGCGCCACGCGCAGAATCCAACAAATTGGCATGCAATAGGCTTTGTAAAATTTTACTTACGGTAGGGGCAGGCACCCGTGTTGACAAAGCCAGATCATTGGCTGTCAGCCGAGTATTTTTCGCATGACTCTCAAGTCTTGCTAATTCGGTCATCAAAAGGATTCCATAATCTGTGATGCGCGTAAGTCGAAGCATATTCACCTATTCCAAAAAATCACACGGCCAAGCTATAAAAAAATACAACCATGCTAATGCGGAGTATTATAATCCAGATTAAATTAGATTCAACCCCTGCATGTTCAAGGGCTTAAGCAATATCTCTCATTAACGTTACAACGAAAGGGCGTCTTTGCACCCGCCAATTTATTTGGCCAAGAGCTCCTCAACACGTGAAAATAACTCATCGGCACGCTTGCGGGTTAGTTTTTTATTAACCCAGTGGCCGCTACTAAAAGCTTGCCCCATCGTGCGGATTTCCAAACGCGTCTTCACCACTTCTTCAGAGCTTTCACGCAACACACGTGCCAGATAGCGATAACGAATAGCCTGAGGACCGCCGCCACCAAACACATTAAGCAATGAATTCATACTTGGGTTATTTGCATCCGTACGAACCCAATCGGTCGTGACCGTTCCACTAGCAGAATCAACACTCTGCACAGGCAGATTTAAAGATCCCATCGCATCAACAACGGATGAAAAAACATCACCTATCGAAGCATCATACAGCCGTGCATCCAGCGAAACTTTCTTGCCCTTGGTGATTTTCTTATAACGCTCAGGTAGCGCTTTCTGAACCGCAATGGCTCCCGCATCAGGGACTTCCACTTCACCACGAAGGCTTGGCGGCACATCTAAAGCAGGTCGGCTGTCTGCCTGAATCTGCGCGTGCGTTTTACTTTTTCCCGCGCCCTCATCCGTGCCCCAAAACATCTGAGTACCTCCAGACATACAGCCCGTTAATAGCGTCACAACAACAATTGGTAAAACTCTGGAAAAGTAAGGAATTAAATTCATAACGCGGGATTCAAGCGGACACAGAGCCTAAGGTCAAAAGAAAATTAACGTCAGCGCTTAAAACAAGCCCCCCAGAAACCATAAGAAGTGCATATTTTCGATAGAACATTGGCAAAAAAAGATGCTTGCCTATACTGTCGGCATGCGTTTAATCATGTTAGATACAGAAACCACAGGCTTATCACCTCAGGGCGGCGATCGCATGGTGGAAATTGGCGCCATCGAAGTCAGCCAGCGCTGCATTCAACCAGAACGCAAGTTTCACCAATATATTAATCCAGGTCGCTCTATCCCCGATGTCGTGGTGCGGATTCATGGTATCGATGATGCCAAAGTTAAAAATGAACCTAGCTTTGCAGAGGTCGCCCCTGAATTTCTAGCCTTTATTGAAGGTGCAACCTTAGTCATTCATAACGCTCCATTTGATTTAGCATTTATTATGCATGAACTTGCCGACGCTGGGCTTCCCAATATCGGAGACTTTCCTGTCATTGATACCCTGCTTATGGCGCGCAAACGTTTCCCCCATCAGCGCAATACATTGGATGCATTGTGTGACAGGCATGGCATTGCGCGCGGACACCGAACACTTCATGGCGCACTTTTGGATGCAGAGTTACTGGCTGAAATGTATTTAGCGATGACAGGCGGCAATCAATTTTCACTTAGTATGGACGTAGAAAGTCAACCCGCATCAAGTATTATACATCTTCCAGAAACACAACGTGCCCACAATGAAAAAATGGAAACAACAAAAATCCTGCAACGCGAAGCATTAAACATATCCAAACAAGATAAACAGTCCCACCAATCCATGATGGAACGCATTCATCAAGAGAGTGCTGGGCAAGAGCTTTGGGGGCTCGATGAGAATAACGGGCATGCTCTACAATGATGTTACCATCCCCTATTATGATGGTTTGTGCTGGGAATATGTGCCGCAGCCCTTTTGCTGAGCATTATATGCGCCAGAAGCTTGAACAGGCGGGTGTAGCAGGCGAATGTTTCAGTCGCGGTCTTTTGGCCATGCCTGGGCGCAAAGTTCCTGACACTGCCCTACAAATTGGGCTAGAGTTTGGCATTGATATGCAAGGTCATATCTCTCAAACCTTATTGGCTCCAGATGTTGACCGAGCAGCCATGATTATGGTGATGGAACAGGGGCAGCGTCAGCATTTGAGCAAGATGCGACCAGCCAGTATTGGTAAAATATTTTTACTTTCTCAGCCACATGACGGTAAAAAAATTGCCGACCCCATGGGTAAAGATGAAGATCATTTTCGCAAGGTCTATGAAGAAATTACAATGAATATCGATGCTTGGGTGAAACGCTTCGGTATTCACCAAAAAACCTAAGGAGAACATGTGAATTCGCTTGTCCGCTTTTATTTTTCTTTAACACCGCGCCTACAGGCATTCATCACCTTACGTGATGGGCTACAGTGCCTCGAATACGCTCGGCAACAGAACAATCCGTATAGCTGGTTGCAGGCCGCAACGGACGTTCAAGCATCATTGTTAGGTGAGTATGGGCGCAAACCTGCTATTCTTGAAGTGATGGCATTATTGAAATCTATACGAGAACATTTGGATAAGTTGGCACAGAAACATCCATCTTTTAGTGACCAGATTACAGAAAACTGCAAATCCATTACCGAACATGAACAAACAATCCGTCAATGCATGCCCACCATACTGGCATTCTTGAACAAAGATGGAATTCTAAATGCTTGGGTGAATGCCAATAAGAAACAGGATTTTCTAGGTCATAAACTCAACTTTCCACAAGCATTACCCATATTTTGGCAGACATTAAATCTACAAAACACCTTGAGTGAATCATTACAAGAGCTGTGCGCCATCGTCACACACGTTGATGCGATGCTGAATGACTTTGTGCCATGGTCAGATAAAATAGCTGAAGAAGGTCGCGCTCAAATCACGCCACCACGCAGTGATCAGCATGGATTATTAATTATCGGGCTCGACTCCAAATGGGTGCAGCAAGGCATTACCCCAGAATTTTCAGGTAATCGTTTGGCTATTCGCATGCGCTTTCAAACATGGATAGCTGCTGAGCCTCAAACAATTGTTGAGGAAGATATTCCCTACCGCATGATGCTGGTGCCGATTATATGAAAAAAGATTTCCTATGCCCCACCTGTAAAGATAAGCTAAAAAGACAAGATAAATATTTTCCATTTTGTTGTGAACGTTGTCAGACGATTGATTTGGGGCGCTGGGCAGATGGCAGCTACAGTATTGCTGGCGAGCCTGTTCCGGATCATGAAAATGACGAAGGTCATAGTATTCACTGATGGGCGATTCCACAGAAGAGTATCATAAACAATGTTATTTATGGGTGAGCCTTGCCTTGACCATACCTGTCTTCTTATGGCCAGCTTTTTTACTGTTTGGTTTTACACCTGCATTTGGTATCAGCATTGAAGAAAATTGGCTTATTTCTGCATGCTGTCTGCTTATGGCAGTCGTCGTAGCTGATTCAATTTTATCCTATCGCCATCATATCAGCCATGCCATTGGCAGTGCGATATGGATTATTGTCGCCAGCTCCATTATACCACTAACGATACGGAACCCTGATATGATTTGGTTCATCGCCGCTTTATTTGCCCTGCGATCACTATATGTTTTCCAATCACTATGGCATCATAGCAAACCTGAACCTCAACAATGGTGGCGCTGGACTGCATGGTGGCGAGATAGCAGCACTGCTTTGGTTATGTTTTTATGGTTAAATTACTGGCCTCAATAACCTGTATTCATGGTAACTATTCAGCTCACCACTTATTTTCCCAATAGCGGCGTTGAAAAATGCTCATTTACAGTAGTAAACGCCGCTTTTTCGCCTCGCCTAAAAGCGCCTACTGTTGGTACCATCAGAAAAATAAGCGGCAATCTGAACAGTTACA
>JAUZQS010000246.1 GCA_030950875.1 Mariprofundaceae bacterium
CAATAAGCCTGCAACTGCTAAAAATATACCATGTAAGACATCCTCAGCAGGAACTGCACCTTGAGCCATTTGCTGTTGTGCAGAAAGTAATGTTCGAATGCCTTGAATACGAATTATAATGCCACCTAAGGCGGCTGTGAATAAGCAAAGCGCAATGGTAGCAATACCACCAATATCCGAACCAACTTCAATGAGTACATAAAGCTCAAGCAGGGGTACAACAATGAATAAAAATAAAATAATTTTGATTAGCATAGGAGAGTTATGGGGTGTTTGCGAATAAAATGCAAGGGGTAAAGCATTTGTAACCAGGGCAATCGCATTAAAAAACAGAGTTTCATTATGTTTTTCAAATGCCTTCCAATCCGTCATCCCCGAATGCTTCTATCGGGGATCCACTTAAACCATGGATTTCCGATAAAAACCTCGGAAATGACGTTTTTTTTAACGCAGATATCGTGTGAATCAGTGGCGAGCTGAATAGTTGCAAGCATTTTTTAAATTATAAGCTTGCCCAATAGCAGGTGGTATTTAATACTTGCAGCTATGAGTCGTTATTTGGTTGTCATATTACTATTGGGTTTACTGCCTAGCTGTGCCACGGTGCAAAATGATTATGATCCATTGGTTGGTCTTAATCGAGGCACAGCGTCTTTTAATACGACTGTGGATAAAATCAGCTTAAAGCCTATTGCAAAAGGCTATCAGGCCGTGACCAGTAAAAATGTACGAAACATGGTTTCTAATTTTTATGATAATACAACGTATTTAAATACGATCCTTAACGATTTTTTGCAGGGCAAGGGGCAGCAAGGATTTGAGGATTTTGCTCGTTTTATTATTAATTCTACGGTTGGTGTCGCAGGACTGGCAGACCCTGCAAGTTCATTGGGTTTGGGAAAACACGATGAGGATTTTGGTCAGACATTGGCTGTATGGGGCGTGGATCAAGGCGCATATATTGTGTACCCATTTCTTGGCCCTAATTCGGTACGTAACACACCTGGATTTATTACCGAAACAGCAACGGACCCTTTATTTTGGGTGGCTTTCGTCGTAGCGCCGCAAGTCACCATTCCTATAACAGTATTAAAATATATTGATAAACGTTCGCGTTTGATGGACGCCTCTGATATGCGGGATGAATTGGCTTTGGATCCTTATGTGTTTACGCGTGAGGCATGGCGTCAGAGTCGAGAATATAAGATCTATGATGGCAATCCACCGGCAAGCGCTTCTGAGGATGACTGGGGTGATGATCCTTTTGATGGTGAGCCATCTTTTAACGATAGTAAAGCCGCAGATCCCGTTGGTGGTCAGCCATCCACTACCACTACACCAACACCGCAATATAAACCGCATATTCGATTAAATTAACAGTAACTATTCAACTCACCACTTATTTTCCCGATGCCGGCGTTAAAAAATGCTCACTTGCAAAAGTAAGCTGCGCTTTTTTGCCTCGCCTAAAAGCGCCTACTGTTGGTGCCCTAGGAAAAATAAGCGGCAACCTGAATAGTTACAGGGTATGTTTAATGCTGAACAGTTCGGCTAAACTAAACCTTGCTACAACGGTGGCGCAATAAATGGTCGGCTAAAACCAATGCTAACATAGCTTCTGCAATGGGTACGGCACGGATACCAACGCATGGGTCATGACGACCTTTGGTGATAATTTCAGTTTCCTTACCGTGAATGTCAATGGTGGGGCGTGGTGTCAAAATGGATGATGTGGGTTTGAGAGCCATGCGCGCATGAATAGTATCACCATTGGAGATGCCTCCGAGGATTCCGCCAGCATGATTGCTTTGGAAACCAGATTGGCGAATAGCATCTCCAAACTCTGAGCCTTTGGCTTCAACGCAAGCAAAACCATCGCCGATTTCAACACCTTTAACTGCTGGAATCGACATCATGGATTTGGCAATATCAGCATCCAAACGATCAAAAACAGGTTCGCCCAGACCAGAAATCATACCATGTGCTTGTACCGTGACGGATGCACCAATGGAGTCGCCCTTTTTACGCAAATTATCCATAAATTCAGCCATATTTTCAGCGGCTTGCGCGTCGGGACAGAAAAACGGGTTATTGCTAATTTCATCAGCATTAAAGTGTACAGGATTGGCTTTGTGAGGCCCAATTTGGTCGACCCAACCGATGATGTTGATGCCTACGCTGGCAAGCAGCTGTTTGGCAACTGCGCCAGCGGCTACACGAACGGCCGTTTCACGTGCTGATGAACGACCTCCGCCACGATAATCTCGACGACCATATTTCTCAAAGTAGGTGAAATCAGCATGCCCTGGGCGGAATTTATCTTTGATATCTGAATAGTCTTTACTACGTTGATCAGTATTGCGAATTAACAAAGCAATGGGGCAACCTGTGGTTATACCCTCGAATACACCCGAAAGAATTTCGACTTCATCGGCTTCACGACGTTGCGTCGTATACTTGGATTGACCCGGTTTGCGGCGATCTAAATCGGGTTGAATATCCGCTTCGGATAATGCAATGCCAGCTGGACAACCATCAACAATGGCGACCAATGCCGCACCGTGAGATTCACC
>JAUZQS010000247.1 GCA_030950875.1 Mariprofundaceae bacterium
GCATTAGCTTACTGCACATGTTGGGGACTTTGTCAATTTGACTCCCACGGATGGAGGGTAGGGGAATGGCTAAAAAGCGTAGTGTTGATCCGATGACTATTTATATGCGTGAAATATCGCGTTATACTCTTTTGACTGCCAAAGAAGAAGTTATGCTTTCAAGGCGTCTTAGGGATGGCGATGAGAGCGCACGGCAGCATATGATTAATGCCAACCTTCGCTTGGTCGTAAAAATAGCACGGCGTTATATGAATCGTGATTTGCCATTGGCAGATCTTATTGAAGAGGGAAATATTGGTCTTATGCGGGCTGTTGAAAAGTTTGATGATGCGCATGGATGTCGTTTTTCAACCTATGCAACGTGGTGGATTCGCCAGTCGGTTGAACGGGCAATTATGAACCAAGGCCGCACCATTCGCTTGCCCGTACACGTGGGCAAAGAGTATAATTCGATGCTGCGTTCGGCGAATCATTTGCGCACTATATTGGGCCATGAGCCAAGTGAAAGTGAGATTGCTGTGCATATGGGCAAGACACCGGCTCGTATTCAGGCATTATTAAGTGCTACGTTGCAAACAGAAAGTGCAGATACCGCATTGCATGATGATGGTGATTTTACGTTATATGATGTTACCGAAGATGTTACTGCTGAATCGCCTGGAGACCAGCTAGATGCATCTATTCGTGACGGTATGTTGATGGACTGGATGCAAAAGCTAGGCAAAAAAGAGCGAGAAGTGGTACGATTGCGCTATGGCTTAGAGAGTCACGAAGACCCATGGACACTTGAAGCAATTGGTCAACACATGGGGGTAACACGTGAACGTATTCGTCAAATTCAGGTTGTGGCATTAAAAAAACTGCGTTCATTGATGGATGCAGATCATATTTGTCTTGAGGAGATTGTTTGAGTTCATCTAAGGCTATAAATTTTCGCGATTTTATTCGTGATATTCCCGATTACCCTAAGCCAGGTATTGTTTTTAAAGACATCACACCTTTATTGGCAGATGGCGATGCCTTTGGCGCTTGTATTTCAGCATTGGCATGCCACGTTCCGAATGATGCAACGCTTATTGTTGGGGTTGAATCGCGGGGTTTTTTGTTTGGAGCAGCCTTGGCACAATTAACTGGATTAGGCTTTGTTCCCGTACGCAAACCTGGCAAATTACCTGCGGATGTGCATGCAGTAGATTATGAGCTTGAATATGGTATGGATCGTTTGGAAATACACTGTGATGCCTTGGAGCATGGTCAGAAAGTTGTTGTTGTTGATGATTTGCTGGCGACAGGCGGTACAGCCAAGGCAACGTTACAGCTCATTAATAAATTCGGGGCAGAGGTTGTGGCTTGTTTGTTTGTGATTGAGTTATCTTTCCTTGATGGGCGTAAAGTGTTGAGTGACACACCTGTACATCATTTAGTTTCTTATTGATACTTGCAAGAAACTTGCTTTCTTATGCGTTTTTGTGAATTTACAAGCACATTTTTGTAAGTTTTTTTAGTTTCTTTTTTTGTAACTATTCCGCTCACCCCTTATTTTCCCGATGCCAGCGTTAATAAGCGGCAACCTGAACAGTTACAGGCTACTTTGTGGGTGCACTGAAGCGTTACCTTTTTGCCTTTGATAATCCGTTGATTTATATGCGTGTAAACACTGTTACCTAGACCCTGCAAGTGTTTGTGCGTGCAGAGTGTAAGGTATTGGTTTACAAGGCGTATTGAAAAAACACGTCGTCACCTTATTGGTAATGAGTGTTTTTTCAATAGTCTAGGTGAATCAAGAGGTTGCGCTATGTATGTGCAAACACTTGCAGGATCTAGGTGTTAAGTCAGAGCGTGCAGGATACGCTTGTTGTGGCTATCATGCTGCATCATTATGGGTGTGCTTTCTTATGCCTCGATGATACTATTTATGCCCTCGTAGCTCAGATGGATAGAGCGACCCCCTCCTAAGGGGTAGGCCACAGGTTCGACTCCTGTCGAGGGCACCAAGAATTTGTTTGAATGATGAAATATAAAGTGCGTTTGGAGATAGAATGGACGAAATACTGAACCCTGCAGTACCAGTTTTGATTGAAGATGAGATGAAACGCTCCTATCTGGATTATGCGATGAGTGTGATCATTGGGCGTGCTTTACCTGATGCACGAGATGGCCTCAAACCTGTTCATCGCCGTATTTTGTATGCTATGCAAGATTTGGGTTGTACCCATGACAAACCTTACAAAAAATCAGCCCGTGTTGTCGGTGATGTAATTGGTAAATATCACCCGCATGGTGATACCGCAGTGTATGATGCCTTGGTGCGTATGGCGCAACCTTGGAGCATGCGTCATGTGCTGGTCGATGGGCAGGGTAACTTTGGATCTGTTGATGGAGATTCTCCAGCGGCGATGCGTTACACTGAATCACGGATGAGCAAATTATCGGCGGAATTGTTGGCTGATCTTGATAAAGATACGGTTGATTTTGGCCCGAACTATGATGATTCAATGTCTGAGCCTAAAGTTTTACCTGCGAAGTTCCCTTGTCTATTGGTGAATGGCTCACAAGGTATTGCGGTGGGCATGGCAACCAATATTCCTCCACATAACTTGGCTGAAAGTATCAATGCAACGATTGCCTTGATTGACAATCCTGATGCAGATGATGATGAGTTGATGCAGATTATGCCTGGCCCTGATTTTCCAACGGGCGCATTTATTTATGGTAGGGCAGGCATGCGTGATGCCTTTATTTCAGGACGTGGCTCGGTGACCATGCGTGCCAAAGCAACGGTGGAAATCAATTCGCGTACCAAACGCTCTTCTTTGATTATTTCTGAGCTTCCTTATCAGGTGAATAAAGCCAAGTTGATTGAAAATATCGCACATTTGGTGCGTGATAAGAAGTTGGAAGGTATTTCTGATTTACGCGATGAATCAGATCGTGATGGCATGCGTATTTATATTGAATTAAAACGCAATGAAATCCCTGAAGTGATTCTGAATAACTTGTACAAGCATACCCAGCTGCAATGTAACTTTAGCTGTAATATGTTGTCCTTGATCGATGGTCAGCCAAAATTGTGTGGTGTGCGTGAGTTGTTGTTGCACTTTATTGATCATCGCCGTCAGGTTGTGACACGTCGCTGTTTGTTTGATTTAAGAAAAGCTGAAGCCCGTGCACATATTTTAGCAGGCTTGTTAATTGCATTGGATCATATTGATGCAGTTATTAAATTGATTCGTGGAAGCCAGACTGGGGCAGAAGCCAAACAAGGCTTGATGGATACATTTGCACTTTCGGATAAACAGGCTCAGGCAATTTTGGATATGCGTTTGCAGCGTTTGACCGGTCTTGAATATGATAAAATCAAGGCAGAGTTTGAAGAAATTCAAGCCTTGATCACGCATTTAAAAGCTATTTTGGCAGATGAAAAACTGTTGATGAAGGTGATTCGAGAAGAGTTGGAAGAAGTACGTGATAAGTATGCCGATCCACGTCGTGCAGAAATCATGGACGAAACAGCCGAGTTATCGGTTGAAGATTTGATTACCGAAGAAGACATGATTGTAACCATTTCTAATGAAGGTTATATCAAACGTAATGCTACAAGCTTGTACCGCGCGCAGCGCCGTGGTGGTAAAGGCAAAACAGCCATGACCACCAAAGAAGAAGATTTTGTTGCGCAGTTGATGGTGGCATCGACGCATGACTATTTATTATTCTTCTCAGATAAAGGCCGTGTATTCCGCAAGAAAGTTTATGAAGTGCCACAAGCAGGGCGTGCAACGCGTGGTAAGGCATTGATTAATCTATTGCCTGTTGAAAAAGGCGAGAAAATTTCAGCAACCTTGGCAGTTCGCGAGTTTGATGATGAGCATTGCATTGTGATGGCTACGCAGAACGGTGTAATCAAGAAAACCAAGCTGTCTGAATACCAAAATATTCGTACCAACGGTATTATTGCTATTAAACTGGATGAAAATGATGGTTTGATTGGCGTGGTGAAATCCAATGGTGAGCAGGATATTATGTTGGCATCCAGTGGCGGTAAGCTGATTCGCTTCCATGAAACGGATGTGCGCACGATGGGACGTAGCACACGCGGTGTGACAGGTATGCGTATGCCGAAAAATAATACGGTGATTTCCATGACCTTGGTAGCAGAAAAAGCCTCGTTGTTGGTAGTTTCTGAGAATGGCTATGGCAAGCGTACTTTGGTGTCGGAATATAATTGTCAAAAACGTGGTGGCCAAGGCGTATTCACTTTGAAAACAGGTGATCGCAATGGTGCTATGGTAGCAACGATTCAGGTGCTTGATGATGATCAGGTGATGATGATGACTGATACGGGTCGTTTGATGCGTATGAAAATGAATGGTATTTCTGTGATTGGCCGTAATACGCAAGGCGTTACTTTGATTAAATGTAATAAAAAAGAACGGGTGATTGGTGCTGTGCGGGTGATTGAAAAGCAGGATGATGAAGAGGCAGAGTTGTTTGAATCAGGTGATGATGAATCAAACAATGGTGAATCAAATAACGATGAATCAAATAATGGTGAATCAAACAATGGTGAATCAAGCAATCCTGAATCAGGAACCGATGAATGATAGATCGTAAGGCATTTCGTAAAGATTTTGAAATCATGCAGAAAGCTTTGGCGCGTCGTGGTGATGCGCATGTAGCAGAAGATTCTGCTTGGGGGCGTGCACGAGCTTTGGATACCTCACAACGGGATGTGAAAGCGCAGTCGGAAGCCTTACAGGCGGAGCGCAATAGCGTATCCAAGCTGATTGGTCAGAAAAAGAAACAAGGTGATGATGCTTCGCAAGAATTGGCGCGTATGGGCGAGGTTGCCAAGCAATCCAAGCTGTTGGATGTGCAAGCCAAAGAAGCCGAAGCTGCATTTTCAGATGCCTTGTTGGAAATTCCAAATATGCCCCATGAATCTGTGCCTGATGGTGCCGATGAAGATGATAATATTGAAATTCGTCGTTGGGGAAATCCCCGCCAAGAT
>JAUZQS010000248.1 GCA_030950875.1 Mariprofundaceae bacterium
TTACAAACCAGCGGTCAAATGGCTCTTTGATCCCCTGCTCATAAATGATGGCAATCACTTACCCCAGAGCTGCGCAATCGCCGCCTAGGAGGTTGTCCGAGAATAGAGACCGTAGCGAGGGATTCCCATGTTGAGTCATGATTTTCGACTGTTTAAGGCGAATAGCAGGGTCTATGTAACTAAAACAGACGGGAACCATGGCCAATATGGGGGTTCCGCAGTAGGTCTTTCTATTCTCGGACAGCCTCCTAGGCTATCGGCAAGAGCATCTTGCCACGAGCTCTTGCCTGGAAGCTTTTCGTAAACTTTTTTCGAGAAATCTGCCTGGTTATATTGCTTCAGGGTACTCAGGGTGTTCAGACGATCTTTCGTATCCTCGGCGACATCATACAATGCCTTGCCATGTTTCCTCCTGATATCATTCAAAAACTTATTGGAAACATCACCATAATATGTTTTGCCATCTTGTCCCTCCCTTAGAAGCACCTTTTCAGCATCAAAATGGTGCTTCTAGCCCGTATTCCCACCACATATAGAGCATTTATCATTATATTTCAATCACTTAGCTTGGTGCGACTAAGAGTACCACGGTTACTTCAGTGTGGGATAAATGTCTTTGTTTCACCTCAAACAGGTCGATACAATATGACGCGGATAGCGCGGAACGTAACACCCACTATGATTGACACAACATTTCAGGCTAAATAGTACATTTAGTAAACCGTCACCTTAATGACCTTAATGAAGGCCGCTTGTGTTTAGTCTAAGCAGCTTCCTGCAAGGATTCAGCAATCAGCGCTTCATCAACGCCATGGCGTTTGAGGCTGGCGACAAGGCGTTGCACTTTGCCATCATCAAAAATCGCCAGATCGCGGCGCAAGCCTTGACCTACATAGAACCGTAGCAACGGTTGGTAGCCGGAGAAACCAAGGTCAGGGGCTATACGCTTTAGGTCGTTTACTACATTTTCTGGCATTCTCAAGGTAATAGCAGACATGGCTTTGTCTTTTTTTAATCGTTGTTTTAATTCACTGGATTTCATAAAATATTCTCTCCTGGCGAGTGGCTTTTCGTGCGGAGATGATTCTGAAGCAATCACCATCGCGAAGAATATGTACTACAAACAAAAGACGGCTGGAGCCATCGTAGGCAATAATCGAATCCCGACACTCCTCATCTTCACTGGCATCAACCACGACAAGAAACGGATCAAAAAATGCTTCACACGCATGTTTGAATGATACATCGTGTTTCTTAACATTGGTTCGATATTTCGTATCATCCCACTCAAACTTGATACCATGCAGCACATATCTCATGCAGTCACCTTAGCTTTATATGTTGCTATTGTCAATACAAATGACATAGATCTGCACCCACTATGATTGATACAACATTTCAGGCACAAATGGTGCATTTAGTAAACCGTCACCTTAATCTGCTTGATCCGAGAAATACAGGAATCACGCTCAAAACCATTGCCAAAGCTGCGGCTGTTCTTGGTGGTCAGATTCGGGTGCAGGTTTGATTGAATTCAGGGTTGAGACTTCAGGCCGCCTATGATTTATTTCACGTCCGCGCCTATGAAACGAAATTGCTGCGTGAAATTCATACGCTGGAAGCCTGAGCGCATGAATTAAGTCATGTGTCCCCTGAACTCCCTATAGCAACGGCACTATTTCCCCCTGCTCATTATAAGCAACCGGGATACGACGGATATAGCGACCAAAGGTTTCTTTCATGCGATTGAACGCAATCATTCCCAGCGTGCACGCTTTGTCCACATTCATTGCCAAGGGATTATTGCTCAACACACGACGGCGCTTATCCCCTTTCAGGCACCAGCCCCACATCGCCTTGCGCACCTGCTTAACACCCAGACTACTCAATCCACCGTATGAGAGGCGAATATCATACTTTTCGTTTAGGCCAAGCAAGGTATTGTCCCAGAGATGCAGACAATCCGGACAGCTTGGGCCCAGGAATAGATAGAGTGGTGGCCTCTTTTTCTCGTGCTGAGTATCTTGGCGATACGGAATAAAAAACTTGTGCTGTCTGTTAATGCCTTTGGCTATCTCCGCTGCCACAAATTTTCCGTAACTGGCTTGCGTGATGTTCTTTTTGTGCTGCACATCCAGCAACGCACCGGAGAAAGCCATGTTGCCATCAGCCGAGAGATAAAAGACATGATCCAGCCCCTGATTGTCACGCACAATCAATTCCTCAAACCCGGCAATCCTGGCGGGTGCTGCATGCATCAATGTTGCGCCAGCACCCAAAGATTCAAGCAACAGTATCCGCCCTGAAGGCTTATCACTGCCAACGCCCTGAGCAGACAATGAAGAAACGGGCAGCAGACACTGCACCAGCAATAATATGATAAAATATTTACGCATCATTTTTATCACTTCCCTTTGATTGCAGCCGACCCATCAAAACCCATTGAAATCCAAACGAGTCGTCCAGAGTGTTGCTGCCGATGAATGGCTAAAATAACCATTCCACGAAGCGCGTTCACCCGATGACATTCCCACCCTCAACAATCGCCTGACTTTGCGTTGGTTCTTCTTTCGCGGCAAACAATGCGATGGATAAATTCGATACCCCAGAAAATCAATGCCCTGCTGTTTCGAAAGCAAGGCCGTCTTATTAGGTCGCAGCAACAGGCCGACCTGTTTACGTAAATGATCTTCTATGGCAGATAGTAATTCGAGCAGCGCTTGATGGTCGCTGTGCCAAAAAACCATATCATCGACATATCGAACATAATAGCGCCAACCAAGTTCATCCTTAATCCAGTGATCGAATGGATCGAGGTAGATATTTGCCAGAATCTGTGATGTGAGATTACCCAACGGCAGTCCTTTATCGTGACATTCAAGATAGGGGTGCTCCGAAGGAAAAAGCGAATCAAATTTCGCATCAGTATGGAAGGAGTCAAGCAAATCAGCAAAAACCTGTAATAAACGTGGACACTCGATTCTACGAGCCAGCATTTCCAATGCAGAGCAAACCATGCTCACGGCTGGAAAAACAGGCAAGAGCCAAAGCAACATGGAGCAAGTCTTTTATGGCGTCATTGAGTGCAATGGCCTGTCGCAGTAGTAGTGCGCGCCTCTCCACAAGCTCCATGCCATAACGCTTCACCAGTACCGTTAGCTGCATGATCATATCCCCAAGCTTACCTCCCAGGCCATAGCGATATTTCCGGGGAAAAACATTGGCAATCAGGCTGAGCAACAGTTGCGTAAACTCGCGCAGCTTCCGCCGCAGCACAAACTCCCCATCACTGGATTTAACCCTGCCGATAACCCTTGTTGTCATGATCTCTTTTTCATCAATCAATGATTGAACCGCCTCGATCACATCAGACTCATCGACCAGCTCAATTTTGCGAAGTGGTTTGCGCAGGCGCTTCGAGATATATACCGGATGCTGGCGTACACCTTCATCATCCCGATCTACAATCAACAGATCAAGGTGTAGCTTCTCCTGGATGCGCTCTGCCTTGAGTGAGATATTGTTCCAGGGAAAGCCGGCGCGCAGATAAGGCGTATCCCCGCCAAGAAGAACAAGTTTATACTCCATCCCTTTATGAAGAATCAGTGCATCCTCGTTAAATGCCTGAGCAAAAGCTCCTGCCCGAAAAAGCAACAGTGCAGAAGGATATGCCACAGCCAGTTCTCTCTGTAGATCTGTCAGTCGAACGCT
>JAUZQS010000249.1 GCA_030950875.1 Mariprofundaceae bacterium
TCAGTTCTACAGGCTGCCAAGCGCAAAGCCCGAGGCTATAAATTCGAACATTTCAAAACTATCGCTTACCTTATTACTGGAAAACTCGACTTTTCTAGGGTTAATAAATTCTGTCTACCCACTTGATATTCAAAAGAGCCGCCTCAATGAATATGATTCACTTACAGAGCTAAAAGCCGATGTGGATGATTATATTGATTTTTATAACCACCGAAGATTCCACGAAACACTGCAATACAAAAAAAACCGATGAACGTGTATCACGAAAGTATGTTAAGCCAGATGCAACTCAAAAGAGCAGCTTAAAAGATGGGAATAAGGATTCTTGAAAAACTGTGTTGACAGATTGGGGTGGTGTACTCCATCGCAATTTCCACATTGTCTAGAAAGGTCTTCTTCCAGTTCTGTAGATTCTTGGGTGTGATATTATGCTCACTGGCTATGGTTGATAATGGCTTGTCATTGGCCAGCATTTCAAGAACCAACCTGCTCTTGAAGGCGGCACTGTAAACTTGTCTTTTCCTGCTCATTTCGGCTCCGTTTTTTTTCTGAATTCTAGCTTATAAAGAATAAGAAATGCGATTTCTTTGTCTTAATTCCTTGGGGTATTATAATATGACAGCGTTATGGTTTATTGGAGTGTGGTTTATGAAATGCCTAAACGTAAATGTTGATAATATCAGCACATGCGATGAGTTATTGGGCGGTTTCTTTAGCCTGTATTTTTGCATCAATAAATTGATGGTGATGAACGCCGATAAGCTCGGCGACTTTGCGAATCAATGCTTCTTCGTAAGGGTCAATATGTTTATCGGCCATAGCAACAAGCCATAACTGTCGAATGATATCGATACGTTCTTGTGCTGAATAAGTCTTGATAAGCGGCGCGGTAAACTGATGCAAATCATTGGCTTGATCGCTTGCTTGGATCGCTAATTTTATTTGTTGTTTGGCTGCGGTTTCAGACAAGCTAAAACGACTTTGAATGCCTTGCATGATAGCATCATATTCGGAGGCATTGAGCTGATCATCTTGTTGCATTACTTGTACCATCAGCGCAGTAACGGCGAGTGCGATGTCAGGTTCTTTGGATTTGGATATTACCGGCGTTGAATCACCCAATATTTTTTTGAATATTTTTAGCATGTTGTTCTCGTTTTAAGGCTGAATTTTTATGGCATTGCCTTCACCACGGTGATCGCTGATGCCTGTTAATGTATTGCTGGCTTGATTCCAAAGAATTGCCTGCATATTGCCATATGAGCGGTTCATTTCTTTTAGATGATGTCCACGTTTTTTAAGTTCAGTGATCATATCAGGCGTGAATGCTCCAGCTTCGTATTCTACAATATCGGGTAAAAACTGGTGGTGAAATCGCGGTTTGTCAACCCACTCTGCAGGCATTAAATTATTATTTATAAATGCTATAGATGCTAGCAGTACCATGCTGATAATGCGTGAACCGCCAGGTGTTCCGACAATGAATATACGATCTTTGTCGATAACAAAGGTTGGAGACATTGAGGATAACATACGTTTGCCCGGAGCAACGGCATTGGCAGAGCCTTGAACCAAACCATAAGCATTGGGCCTACCTGGCCTTGTTGCAAAATCATCCATCTCATCATTCATAAGAATGCCCGTGCTAGGAGACACATAACCAGAGCCCATACCATAATTGATGGAAAGGGTAGCGGAAACCATATTCCCCTCAGCATCGATAATGGAGAAATGGGTGGTATCAACACTATTACCCATGGGCTCGGCAAAACCGATTAAATGATTGGAAGGGGTTGCTTTGTGCATATCAATGGAAGCACGCAATTTTTTTAGACGTTGTGGGTTTAATAAGTAAGGAATACTGACGAAATCGCCATCACCCAAATATTGATTGCGATCTTTATAAGCGCGTTTCATGGCTTCAATCAATAGATGCATACGGTTGACTTGGCTCATTTCTGCAAGTTTATCACCTTGCAAAATCCCCAATGTTTCTGCCATGGTAATACCACCCGAAGAGGGTAGCGCGGCAGAGATAAATTGCGTGCCGTGATAGGTGAATTGCACAGGCTTCCGCTCAATAACTTTATAATTGGCAAGATCAGCCTCTCTAATGAGTCCGCCATCACGCTTCATATCTGCAACTAGACGACCTGCGGTTTCACCTTGATAAAAGTCATCGGCGCCATGCTTGGAAAAACGAAGCAGCGTATCAGCCAAGGCTGGCTGACGAAGCAGGGAGCCTTTTTTTGGAACGTTTCTATCGTCAAGGAAAATCCGTTGCGCAGCATCATTAAGTGCATCTTTACGCCACTTTATCATACTTTGTAGGTGTGGGCTTATGGGAAAACCATTGCGTGCCAAAGAAATTGCAGGGGACGTGATTGCTGTACGGGGCATGCGGCCATATGTTGATATTAAATGATCTATGCCTGCAAGTAATCCCGGCACGCCTGCAGATTGAGGCCCGTTGATACTGGACTGTGTATTATAAATTTCACCATGGCCGGCTAACTTGGGTGATGTTTCGCGTGCATCAATCATGACATAGCGTTTTTCTTTGGCGATATATAATAAAAAGAAACCGCCGCCACCAATGCCTGAAGAGCCAGGTTCGACAACACCCAGCGCTAGGGCAGTCGCGGCAGCTGCATCAAAGGCATTGCCGCCACGCTTGAGTATTTGAATGCCTGCTTGGCTTGCCAAAGGGTGAGCCGATACGACCATACTTGAGGAGGGGTGAGCAGCATGGGCAAGAGAGGGGATAATAAACAGGCTTGCTAAGATGTATTTTTTTAACATGTGATGAGCTTATATAAATATAGTTACTTACTCAAATAGTTGCTGTTCTTGTGGCTGTTCAGAACAACTATAAAATAGCTAAACACCCTGAAAGTAAGGAAAACATGAAGTTTTCGCTTAATGATTCAGCCGCTTGCCTGCAAACAAGTCTGTTTGTCGCTTTATTTCAGTGGATATATGATCGCGAAATGCAAGAACCCTAGCAGTGCGTTTTAAATCAGGGTGAAACAGTAGCCAAAGTCCAAGGTTTAATTGTGGGTCAGGTGGACAAAAACGTTCCAGATCTGGTTCGCGGTCACCCATAAAACAAGGTAGATATGCTAGCCCTACATGCTCTTTCAATGCTGCAACAGTCAAAAGTGTGTCATCAACAAAGAAGTTATGAGGCTGACTGCCGCAAGCACTTTTTGTCCATGCTTGATGGAAGCCGCAGCAGTTAATTCCCAGCCATGTTGGTTTGCCCCCTTGTTCACGTAATTGTGCAAGGTAGGTGCTACTAGCGTAAATAGTTGATGCGACCGTAAGCATTCGCCTACCAATCATGGTGTCGGTTGGCGTGTTGGTCAAACGGATAGCGATATCAGTTTCACATTCGGCAAGGCTGGTGTTCTTATTGGAGACCATGAGGTGAAGCTCAATATTTGGGTACTGTTGGTTAAAGCTAGCAAATATGGGCATTAATACACCTGATGCCATATTGTTAATGGCGGATATGCGTAACGTGCCTGTCAGTTTAGCATCTTTGCCGCCCAGATTGCTATCCACTGACAATACTTCATGCTCCATATTGCAAGCTGCTAATTTTAGGCTTTCACCAGCAGCGCTAAGCTCATAGCCGCTTTTCTTGCGCTCGATGAGGCGCACCCCCATTTTTGCTTCCAGAGAACGCATTCGTCTGGATACAGTAGAGTGTTGCACACCTAGGTTACGTGCTGCACCGCTAATGGAACCTTCTCTCGCCACTGCTAAAAATAGTCTTAAATCATCCCAGTTCATTGAGTCAGTCTATCACAGATGTGCATTTTTGCACATGAAGTGTCATTTTTTTACGGTTATCAAATAAAAAAACATCAACTAGAATTCATTTATACCTACCTAGACCCTGCAAGTGTTTGTACGTGCAGAGTGTAAGGTGTTGGTTTGCATGGCGTATTGAAAAAACACGTAGTCACCTTATTGGTGATGAGTATTTTTTCAATAGTCCAGGTGAATCAAGAGGTTGCGCTACGTATGTGCAAACACTTGTAGAATCTAGGTTATACTTGTAAAGGAGAGATGTGATGACACAGACCGCAGTTTTTGACCCATTAAAATATAAAGAAACCACACGCCAGCAATGGAATACAGCCGCAGAAGCATGGCATCGTTGGGGGCCCTTTCTTAATCGCTGGTTGGGCTCAGCAACAGAGACGATGTTTGATATGACAGATATAAAGCCGGGAAGCCGGGTTCTTGATGTGGCGGCAGGTGCTGGTGAGCAGTCGTTGGCAGCGGCATGTCGGGTGGGTGAGGGTGGCTATGTTTTGGCGACCGATTTATCGGCTGATATTTTGAATTATGCAAAATCCAGTGCTCAATTGGCAGGGCATAACAATGTTGACACCCAAGTTGTTGATGGAGAAGCATTGAATACATTGCAAACAGAGCCTTTTGATGCGGTGATATCGCGTGTCGGTCTGATTTACTTTCCAGACCAACAAAAGGCGCTAACAGGGATGCATAAACAATTGAAAGAAGGGGGTAAAGTCGGTGCAATGGTCTATGCGACAGCCGATAAGAATCCATTTTTTTCAATTCCTGTTGGCATTATTCGAAGACGCGCACAGTTGCCGCCTCCCTTGCTAGGTCAACCTGGGCCATTCAGTTTGGGTGACCCTTTGGTATTGGAAAAATCATTGCTTGATGCTGGTTTTAAAGATGTAGAGGTTGCTACAATTGATGCCCCGCTGCGAATGGAGTCTGCGCTTGAATGCTTACAGTTTGAGCAGGAGTCTTTTGGGGCGCTACATCAGATGCTGGGTAGTTTGTCAGCAATAGAGCAGGATGATGCGTGGCGCGAAATTGAAACGGCATTGCTACAGTTTGAAAGTGATGGAAAATTTACAGGGCCATGCAAAATGTTGGTTGCATCAGGGACGAAGTGAATTCTTATTAGACTTCACCTTGAAACAGTCGTATCAAGGAGCGATTGTTTTTCAAATAAATGATGGATACCTGTTGGTAAAGCGAATTCGGAAAGTTGTTTGACCCACCTCCCATCTGATGGAGGCGTTGATGAGAGATACTTGCTGTAGAGGTGCAAACGTCGGTGGGTTAGTAGGTGAATATGGCAAGGGGAGCATTCAGGTTTTTGTGATAGTTCGATAATAGGGGGTGTCCATAGCCCCGCCCAAATGCCTTTTTCAGGGCGTTGTTGTAGCCAAATACCTTTTTCGGGGTGGGCATGTAGGTTTATTTGCCAAAACACATCCTTTACAAGTACCTTTTTCTTGCTTAAAGCTTGGTCTACAACGTTTGAGAATGCTGATTGACAGTATGTGTTAACGGGGCATATATCACACTTTGCGGTGTGGGACTGGCAAAGTGTTGCACCCAACTCCATCATAGATTGATTCCACATGGCAGGGCTTTTAGATGCATCAATAGCCTGTTGAGCTATGTCCCATAGCTGTTTATCCGTGGCTTCATATTGCTTGTGCCAGCGTTTTAGAACACGTTTTACATTGCCATCTAAAACAGCTGTATGCATGTTAAAACAGAAAGATGCAATAGCTCCCGCTGTGGAGCGACCAATGCCAGGCAGGGTTAGAATATCTTCAAATTGTTTGGGGAATATGCCATTGTATTTATCAATAATTTGTTGAGAAGCGGCATGGATAAAACGAGCCCGACGATAATAACCCAAGCCTTCCCATGCTTTGAGTACATCATCCAAAGGTATTTCTGCTAAATGTTGAATGCTTGGAAAGCTCTGAAACCATTGCTCATAACGTGGTAACACGGTTTTTACTTGGGTTTGCTGCAGCATAATTTCTGATATCCAAATACGATAAGGGTCAGAAGTATGCCGCCAAGGAAGATCGCGCAGGTTCTTCTTATACCATTGTAGCAATGGCTTACATGGTTCGGAAAACAAACTGGTCATCAACGACTTCAAAGGTGAGATAGAAACTTGCACGATCCAAGCCCCATGAGCTAGGCAGAGGCTTGAATGGAGCGGCATCATGTATGGCTCTTATAGCGCTTTCATTGAGAGATTGAATAGGGCTTGGGCGCAAGATTTCTAAGTTACCCAGCTCGCCACTCATCTCAATGGTCACACGCATTAGCACTTGGCGGGCGGAATCTACGAATTTTTGGTAATCAGCTTGCCCAGGTCGCCATTGCTCTTCTAAAGCTCGCACCAATGAGTGAGCATACGGAGCATATTTGGCCTCTTTGGTATTAATCGGAATATCTGCTTCTTTGGAAAGCATTTGTTTCATGCGGCGCTCACGCTCAAAATCGCGTGATAATTCGGATAATGCCATGCTCGATGGCATAAGTTTGGATAATGGTATTTGACGCGGCGGCGTGGGGCGCTGTTTCGCAATTGTCTTCTTTTTGAAAGGAGCTTGCTCAATAACGTTGTTATCTTCGGGCGTTGTACCTTTTTTGGTGATGATACGGGTGCGTTTGTCGGATGACTTGGGCGGCACTGGCGGAACTTTGGGTGCTTGAGGTGGGGTAGGACGTTGTTTTGACTGTTTTTTGCTAAGTGCAGAAGACTTAGCAGTGCGAGTGCTGCGATCTTTTGCATGCGAACTTCCACCCTGCGCACTGCGATTGGCAATGGTCTTGGCATCTTTGGGAGGGGACTTCTTGGATTTGGTGTTTTCATCTAGAAGAATAACATCGGTGAATTGCGGAGCCTGTTTTTTCACCAAACGAGGCTCATTATGGTTTAAAGAAATGAATAATACCAGTACGATATGAGCGGCAATGGATGCTACAAATGCGACGAATAAAATATTTTTTTTAGCTTTTGCCTGCAATGCTTATCTGCTCCGAATATTGAGTTGTGCTGTAATATAGGTCGCCAAAGCGCCGTTGAGCCAGCCTGTCGCGCAGGATAACACAAGCAGTGGTGGTAGCAGATAATAAAGTGCAACTTGCTGAATAAAAAGTTGCTCTACGACAATAAATTGACTGCACATATGCGCTAGTGCGCCCAGTAAGCTAATCCCAATCAGGCTAATGCGAGGCACAAAGCGCCATGCCAGCAGCATGGTAGCTGTTGATGCGAGGGTGGCTGATAGACTGATGATGAACGTCGGCGTAAACATTGTGCCAATAAAAAAAGAGCCAATAACGACACGGCCAATGGCGAGGCTTGCAGCAGCTTTTGGGCCCATGCTGGCAAGTGCGATGAGGGTGATAATATTGGCCAGCCCAAGCTTGAACCATGGGCCTAGACTTGGCATGGCAGCCTCAAAAACATGCAAGCCGCTGGCGAGCAGTAAAAGCCCTAGCCAATAGGCTTTTTTCTCCAGCGATGCCAGTGATGGTCGTGGGGTTTTAGGGGCTTCTTGAGATGTGTCCATTATTCAGATATCGCATCAAGCGGTTGTTTTTGCGAGCCTTGTATACTAACGAGAATACGGTTGGGCACACATGCAAGGATACCGCCTATGCGATGTCGATGGCCAGACAATACACAGCGTTGGGTTGCGCAGGAAGAATGTGTGATACGCACGCCCTGCTTATCAATGGTGATTTCTGACAAGCCAATATCGCCGTGAGCCTCAAAATGTATAGGCTTTTCAGGGTTCAATGGATAGGTGGCGAGCAGTGCTTTGCCATGATAAATATAAACCATAGGCGTACCTGATAAATGTTGATGTAACCATTGCCAACTTATACCTATAGCAATCAGCGCAATCAATAATAGCATGCGGTCCATCCATGTGCCTTTTAACCAATGCCATAAGCTTGACGTATTGGAGAGTTCGGGCTGGTGTGTTGAATCTGCATGAATCGGCATTGGGCAAGTGTAAACATGCAAAAGGGTGGAAGCGAATATGAATGTAGTAATTACAGGGGCAAACCGTGGTTTAGGGTTGGGATTTGTGCAGCATTATTTGGCAAATGGTTGGCAAGTATGGGCTTGTTACCGTAGTGAATGTGAAGCGTTAATGAAGTTGGATTCAGAGGCTCTACATTTGGTGGAGTGGGATGTTTCTCAAGATCAAGACCCGTGCGGATTGTTGCCTGATACGATTGATTTACTTATTAATAATGCAGGCATTTATGGCTCAACAAAAGGTGGGCAGTCGCTGGATTTGATTGCACCCGATGACATGCTGGAAGTTTTTAATGTGAATTGTGTTGGCCCGTTGCGGGTTGTAAAATATTTAAAAGATCGTTTGATCGCTGCGCAAGGCGTGATTGCCAATGTGAGTTCAAAAATGGGCTCAAGCTCGGACAATAGTAGTGGTGGAACGTATGCTTATCGGGCTTCCAAGGCTGCTTTGGTGATTGTATCCAAGTCAATGGCCGTAGATTTTCAGGCTTATGGTGTGCGAGTGATTACGCTGCATCCTGGCTGGGTTTCAACTGACATGACCCATCATTCAGGGTTGATTGATATAGAAACATCTGTGGCAGGAATGACGCAAGTGATTGAGCATGTAGAGGATTATGAACTAGGGCAGTTTATTGCTTTTGATGGGGCGGTTGTGCCTTATTAGGCTCACCACTGACTGTTTAGGCGTCAGTGGTGAAACCCATGCTTAAACGCCTTGGTGGATGTATAAACCGCGAGCAATATCACCAATGCTCACCATGCCAATGAGTTTTTTACCATCGGTTACAGGCATACGACGCAAGTTGCGTAAGCCCATAAAAGAGGCTGCTTTAAGAATAGTTTCATCCGCAGTGACGCTCATTGGCTCTGGAGTCATAACTTCTTTGACCTTCATGCATAATACATGTTTATAATTCTCTTCCATTGCCTCAAAATCGCGCCCGTGCACAGCGTCATGGACATATTCGCCAAAGTTCGGGTAAAGTGGCAGCATGGTGTCACGGATGGTTACGATACCTGTAAGGTCGCCATTTTCATCAACAACGGGAATGGCGCCGCAACGGCGCATAACCATCTTTTCGGTAATGCTGCGAAGGGTGTCATTTTCATCGCATGTTAGGGGTGTTGTAGTCATTACATCAGAAACTTTCATTATTTTGAGTCGTCCTCCTGATTTAGCTATAACGCAGTGCATCAAAGCTTATACCCGTAATATAACCTGAAAATCAAGCTTGATGGAAGCCTTAATTGAGATTTGGTATTTTTATCCATCTATATATAGTTATGTAGAGGTAACTATTCAGCACAACATAAAATAGTCGGTGAAGTAAACATGGAGTGAAGTTATGGCGTATAAGACAGCGCAAGCGTGGAAAGAAGCTGCGATGCAGAGAGCCCAAGGCGTGGATGATGTAGAGGCGGCGCGTAGAGAGCAGGTGGCTCGAGCCCATATTTTGCAAGAGGGCAAAGAGCCTAGTGACGATGTTTGGGAAGATTATACGTTATATGTGATGGGCAAGATGGACTTGGAAGAGTATCAAGCTTACCTCTTATTCAAGCATTCGGGAGCTGCCAAATAAAAAATACCATGGCATGAAAAATATATTGCAGAAAGTGTTGACATGCAGATGGAGCATCACTATGTTTCGCGACCCTTCGCAAGGAGCTATTGAGTTTGAATGCTGCTTTGCGCAAAGGTTTTTAAGTTTTAAGAGGTAACGATGCCAACAATCAATCAGTTGATTCGCAAGCCACGTAAAGATAAGCGTAAGATTAACAAAGTTCCTGCTTTGGAAGCTTGTCCGCAGCGTCGTGGTGTGTGTACACGTGTTTATACAACCACTCCGAAGAAGCCGAACTCGGCTTTACGTAAAGTAGCGCGTGTTCGCTTAACCAATGGTCATGAAGTAACTGCTTACATTCCAGGCGAAGGACACAAGCTGCAAGAGCATAGTGTTGTGTTGATTCGTGGCGGCCGTGTAAAGGATTTGCCAGGTGTTCGTTATCATGTATTGCGCGGTGTTTTGGATACTACGGGTGTTGAGGGTCGTAAACAGGCTCGCTCGAAGTATGGCGCCAAGAAACCGAAGTAAGAGAGGAATTGAGATATGCCACGTAAGGGTCCTGCGCCACGTCGTCCGATTACACCGGATGCGAAGTTTGGCGACACTAAGGTTTCAACTGTTGTAAATAGAATTATGTTGGGTGGAAAGAAAGCCAAGGCTGAAGCAATTGTGTATAAAGCCATGGAACTTGCATCTGAAAAGACTGGCGAGCAGCCATTGGTTGTTTTGCATCGCGTACTTGAAGCGATTCGTCCTTCTGTTGAAGTGAAGTCTCGCCGTGTAGGTGGCGCAACATACCAAGTGCCGATTGAAGTGAGCGATCGCCGTCAGGCATCGTTGGCAGTACGTTGGTTGATTGAGCATGCACGCAATCGTTCAGAGCATACTATGGCTGATCGTTTGGGTAATGAAATGATTGATGCAATCAATGAACGTGGTGGAGCTTTCAAGAAGCGTGAAGATACGCATCGCATGGCTGAAGCGAATAAAGCGTTTTCACATTTCCGCTGGTAAGTAGTTTAGTTTTAAGTTTTAACGTTTTAATTTTTTAGATTGTTCTAAATAAGACTGGGTAGAATAGGAGTAGTTGATCGTGGCTAGAAAGACACCACTTGAGCGCGTGCGTAACATTGGCATTATGGCTCACATCGATGCGGGTAAAACCACAACAACAGAGCGTATCCTGTTCTATACTGGCGTATCTCATAAGATCGGCGAAGTTCATGATGGCGCAGCTACCATGGATTGGATGGAGCAAGAGCAAGAGCGTGGTATTACCATTACCTCTGCAGCAACAACATGTTCTTGGAAAGATCATACAATTAACATTATCGACACGCCTGGCCATGTGGATTTTACCATTGAAGTAGAGCGCTCTTTGCGTGTTCTTGATTCTGCTGTCGGTGTTTTCTGTGCAGTGGGTGGTGTTCAGCCTCAGTCTGAAACAGTTTGGCGCCAAGCTGATAAGTATAAAGTTCCTCGTGTTGCATTTGTAAACAAAATGGATCGTACTGGCGCTGATTTTTTTAATGTAGTAGATGAAATTTGCGAGCGTTTAGGACATAATGCTGTTGCTTTAAATGTGCCGATTGGCGCTGAAGAGAATTTTAAAGGCGTTGTTGATTTGGTGTCCATGAAAGCAATCATCTGGAAAGATGAGGAAATGGGATCTGATTATTCAGTTGAAGATATCCCAGCTGACTTACAAGAGCTAGCGGAAGATCGTCGTGAAAAATTGATGGATGCTGTTCTTGAGATTGATGAAGATTTGATGATGGCATACCTTGAAGGTGAAACAATCACTGAAGAGCAGCTTAAGAAGTGTATTCGCCAATCGGTATTAGAAATTAAAGTGATTCCAGTTCTTTGTGGTACGGCCTTTAAAAATAAAGGTGTTCAAACGCTTTTGGATGCTGTTGTTGATTATATGCCAGCACCAACAGATGTTCCTGCAATCAAGGGTACTAATCCTGACACAGATGCTGAAGATGAGCGCAAGAGCTCCGATGATGAGCCTTTTGCAGCGCTAGCTTTTAAAGTGATGAATGACCCTTTTGTTGGTAACTTAACATTCTTCCGCGTGTATTCGGGTGTATTGGAATCAGGCTCTTATGTAATGAATACGAACAAGGGCCGTAAAGAGCGTATTGGCCGTATTCTTCAAATGCATGCCAATGAGCGTACTGATATTAAAGAAGTGCGTGCTGGTGATATCGCTGCTGCTGTTGGTCTTAAGTCTACAACAACGGGTGATACTTTGTGTGTGGCTGACTCTCCAATTGTCTTGGAGCGCATGGAATTTCCAGAACCTGTAATTTCTGTGGCGATTGAGCCTAAGACAAAAGTTGACCAAGAAAAAATGGGTATTGCTTTGGGTCGTTTGGCAGCTGAAGATCCTTCTTTTCGTGTTAAAACAGATGAAGAAACTGGTCAAACTATCATTTCTGGTATGGGCGAGTTGCATTTGGAAATCTTGGTTGATCGTATGTCTCGCGAATTCAGTGTTGAAGCGAATATTGGTAAGCCGCAAGTGGCATACCGTGAAACTATTCGCGGCAAAGCTAAGTCTGAGGGTAAGTTCGTTCGTCAGTCTGGTGGTCGCGGTCAATATGGTCATTGCTGGCTCGAAATCGAACCAATGGAACAAGGTGCTGGCTTCGAGTTTATTGATAAGATCTCTGGCGGCTCTATTCCCCGTGAGTATATCGCTTCTGTTGGTAAAGGTGCTGAAGAAGCCATGGCCAATGGTGTGGTTGCAGGCTTCCCAATGGTAGATGTTCGTGTAACCGTTGTGGATGGCTCTTACCATGATGTGGATTCGAATGAAATGGCGTTTAAGGTTGCTGGCTCCATGGGTTTCCGTGCTGGTTGTGCGCAAGCCAAGCCAGTCTTGCTTGAGCCTATGATGGATGTTGAAGTAACGACCCCTGAAGATTATATGGGCGATGTGGTTGGTGATTTGAATCGTCGTCGTGGTAAAATTATGGGTATGGGTGACCGCGGAATGGTCAAAGAAATTAAAGCTGAAGTGCCATTGTCTGAGATGTTTGGCTACTCAACAGCTTTGCGTTCTATGTCTCAAGGTCGTGCAACATATTCAATGCAGTTTAAACATTATGATGAAGTGCCTAAGAACATTGCCTTAGAAATCGTGGCAAGTGTTAAAGGTTAAGGAGTAAGAAATGGCAAAGGAAAAATTTGAACGTACCAAGCCACATGTAAACATTGGCACGATTGGTCATGTGGATCATGGTAAGACGACATTAACAGCAGCAATCACCAAGGTTTTATCTTTGACGGGTGGTGCGGTATTTAAAGA
>JAUZQS010000025.1 GCA_030950875.1 Mariprofundaceae bacterium
TTATAGCCATCAAAAGGGCGCGTGTTACTGCGCTGATTCCTTTTGATGCCTATAACAACGGTGCAGCTATAACAGGGAATGACCCGTTATTAGGCCATATCCTCTTCAGGATTTGCGCTGACTTTGTGAATGGCCAAATCAGCACCCATAAATTCATCTTCCTCTGATAAGCGAAGCCCGACTGTAAATTTGACAATGCCGTAGACAAGAAACCCACCTGCGATAGCGATTGTGACGCCTGTGAGTGTACCAATCAATTGCGACATAAAGGTTACGCCACCAGCGCCACCCATAGAAACGGTGCCGAATATACCTGCGGCAATTCCGCCCCAAAGTCCTGCGCCGCCATGCAAGGGGATTACACCCAAAACATCATCTAATTTCATTTTATTTTGAACAAATTGAAAGCCTAAGACAAAACCAGCCCCCGCAATGATGCCAATGGCAAGTGCGCCAAGAGGGTGGACAATGTCCGAGCCAGCACAAATCGCAACCAGCCCAGCCAATGCACCATTATGAATAAAGCCAGGATCATTTTTCCCGACGACAAGTGCAGCAATGAGTCCGCCGACCATGGCCAGCAGTGAGTTGATCGCAATAAGGCCAGATGCGCCTTCTGCAGTGCCTGCGCTCATCACATTAAAGCCGAACCAACCCACGCATAAAATCCATGAACCCAGTGCAAGGAAAGGGATGTTTGATGGCAGAATAGCATTGATGCGACCGTCTTTGCTGTAGCGGCCTTTGCGTGCGCCCAGTATATAAACAGCTCCCAAGGCTAAAAAACCACCCATGCTGTGCACAACAACAGAGCCTGCAAAATCGTGGAATTCAGCGCCAAAGTTGGCACTTAACCACGCTTGGTAGCCATAGTTCCCCGCCCAAATCATGCCTTCAAAGAAGGGGTAGATAAAAGCCACAATCAATACAGTTGCCAACACATTGGGCCAAAAACGTACGCGCTCTGTGATGCCGCCAGAAATAATAGCCGGAATGGCTGCTGCAAAGGTGAGTAAGAAAAAGAAATGTACCATTTCGTAGCCATTGGCTTTACCACCGATGTTGTTAAGCTCGGATACAGGGGCAAAGAAAGTGATGCCATAAGCTACGGCGAAACCGATAAAGAAATAAGCAATGGTTGAAAAGCCGAAGTCGGTAATAACACGAACAAGTGCATTGACCTGATTTTTTTTGCGTACTGTACCTGCTTCAAGAAATGCAAAGCCAGCATGCATAGCGAAAACCATAGCGGCACCCATGGTGAGAAAAAAGACGTCCATTTTTTGTAACTCCTACGTTAAATTTATATATTCTGTTATGACAGCGCGTCGCTATCTTCTTCACCTGTGCGAATACGAATCACACGTTCAACATCGCTGACGAAGATTTTGCCATCACCAATTTTATCGGTGCGTGCAGCGGTGATGATGGCTTCAATAGCAGCATCAACCTGATCACTATCCACAACGATTGAGACTTCTGTTTTAGGTACAAAATCCACATTATATTCAGCGCCACGATACAGTTCTGTATGGCCCTTTTGACGGCCGTGACCGCGCACTTCGCAAATGGTCATGCCTGTAATACCTGTCTCGAGTAATGCATCTTTTACATCGTCGAGCTTAAACGGTTTGATAACAGCAGTGATTTTTTTCATATACCCAACCCTCCTATAAATTTGATAAGTGAGGGGGAGGATGCCGAATAAGCGCACAAAAGTCTAAGTGCTATGAAATATAGGCATCAAAGAAGGATTTAAAATAAGGCTATAATAAAAAGGGAAGCAGTGATTAACTGCCTCCCTCCCTATCTTCTGTACTTTTCGCTATCAGACATAGCTTTGCATGGGCTTTTTTGTCTGACTTAAAAAAGTGCTATCAGAATAGTCTTGCTTGCTTATCCTTTGTTAAATTCAGGGTAAGCTTCTAAACCACATTCACCAACATCCAAGCCTTCATACTCTTCTTCTTCGGATACGCGGATGCCAAATACGGCTTTGATAATCATCCATACAACAAAACTTGCTGCAAATACCCAAGCGAAGATGACACCAATACCAAATAGCTGTGTTGATAGAGCCGCATCAGGATTTGTTAGACATACAGCCAACAAGCCCCAGATACCAACAACACCATGCACAGAAATCGCACCTACAGGGTCATCCAGTTTTAATTTGCTATCAAGCATCACAATGGAAACAACGACGATGACACCACCAATAGCGCCAATCAATGTTGCCATTTCAGGTGAAGGGGTCAAAGGCTCAGCGGTAATCGATACCAAACCAGCCAGTGCGCCGTTCAAAGCCATGGTTAAATCAGCTTTTCCGAACCATAAGCGAGCCACAAGAAGTGCCGCCACACAGCCACCGGCTGCAGCCATATTGGTGTTCACAAAAACCATCGCAACAGCATTGGCTTCATCGATGTTGGAAACGATTAACTCCGAACCACCATTGAAGCCGAACCAGCCCATCCATAAGATGAATGTTCCCAAAGTTGCCAATGGAAGGTTTGCACCAACGATCGCATTGACAGAGCCATCTTTACCATATTTTCCTTTGCGTGCGCCAAGTAGAAGGACACCCGCCAAAGCTGCGGTAGCACCCGCCATATGCACGACACCCGAACCAGCAAAATCAAGGAATCCAGCCGCATCTAAGAAACCGCCACCCCATTTCCACATGCCTTCGACTGGGTAAATAAAGCCAGTAAAAACAATCGCAAAGGCAAAGAATGCCCATAGTTTCATGCGTTCAGCTACAGCACCTGACACGATCGACATGGCCGTTGCTACAAACACAACCTGGAAAAAGAAGTCGGATAGGTTGGAGTAATAAGGAGCGCCTTCACCGCCAGCAAGTACATCTGCTGCTGCATTATCAAGACCTAAACCAAAACTAATACCAGGAATGATAGAAGAAATAGCATCACCATACATAATGTTGTAACCAACAATCATGTACATAATAGATGCAATGGAATACAACACGATATTCTTGGTAAGAATTTCAGCAGTATTTTTAGAACGGACGAGGCCAGCCTCAAGCATTGAGAAGCCTGCGGCCATCCACATAACAAAAGCACCCATGACCAAAAAGTAAAAGGTGTCGAGTGCATATTTAACTTGGAGAATGTCTCCAGTAACTTGTTCCATGTTTATCTCCCTTTAAGACAATGCATCCGCGTCTTCTTCACCCGTACGGATGCGAATAACACGGTCAATAGCAGTAACAAAAATTTTACCGTCGCCGACTTTGTCGGTGCGAGCAGCTTTTACGATGGTTTCAACAACAGTGTCCACTTGATCCGCTGGAACGGCTGTTTTAATTTCAGTCTTGGGCACAAAATCCACATTGTATTCAGCACCACGGTATAACTCAGTATGACCTTTTTGACGGCCATAGCCGCGCACTTCTGTGATTGTTAGGCCAGTAATGCCAGCCTCAGAAAGTGCGTCTTTTACATCATCAAGCTTGAATGGTTTGATGATTGCAGTAATCATTTTCATAA
>JAUZQS010000250.1 GCA_030950875.1 Mariprofundaceae bacterium
TTTAAAGCTGGCAGTGTTGCAAAAAGCGCTTCAACGGTTTCACCGGGCGCAACACTTGCCACCAAAGCCTCAATTTCTTCAGGTTCAAGTATGGGTTTTGCTGGCCCATCTTCCATGCCTACATCTGCTGTTACATCGTCCGTCATTGCGATACAAAGTCCGTAAAAAACATTTTCTTCACAGGTTTGTATGGCGAAAATTCCTTATTAATACGAAAAACCAACTCTTCCTTTAACCCCACCTTGCCTGCTGGTGTCTTAATATCCTCAAACTTCTTACCTGAGATAATCGTAATAATCATGTCTTTTACGGATGCCAAACCGATGGTAGAATTCAGTCTCGTTTTATCCTCTTCAGTTCGTAATATAAGTAATATTTTAGTACGTAAAAAACGGTTATCATCTGCCAAGTTAATCGTTAAACCATCAATTTCCATCTCAACGGGGACGGCATTAGGGTCTTCAACTGGCACTTCAGGTAATTTGGTTTCTGGCGTTTCTGTCGGCGCTGTATCCGTAGATACCGTCGGCTGATTATTTTGCATCTGTGTCCATGCTATAAAACCACCCACACCTAAAACCAATATCAGTAATACCGTGTTGATGATTGGCAACAAACCACCCGATGATTTTTTCTCCTCTTTTTCCTCATCAGCCATTTGAATACTCCTTTATTTGTTATCTGCTTTTTCAATCATACGGGGACATTCACATTATTTGTACAAAACAATCTCAACCCGTCGATTGCGACTCCGCCCAAACGGTGTCGCATCGGTTGAAACAGGGCGTGATGGACCATAACCTGCTAACGACAAGCGAGCGGGGTTTACACCTTCTTCTTCGAGGATACGCAAGACTGATGCCGCACGTGCCAGCGTAAGGCTCCAAGGATCAAAGTACTTACTATGAGGGCCTATTTTAAAGTGTGTGTCCGAATGTCCATTGACTTGTATTTTACCGGGTGACATCGCCAACATGCGCGCAATTCTTCGCAAAGCTTTGATGTTCTCAGGCTTAAGTTTGGCGGAACCCTCATCGAACATCACTGCATTTTTAATTCGTAAGTATAAACGGTCTTTCACAATCACTGCTTTTACTTTGTGTTCCAACGTGCTGTTTTGTAAGACAACATGACTATTTTGACGCATGGCTAACATCAACTCACGTGGGGTCACGGCGCGATCTAGTTTGGCAGGCGGAATTAAATTAATTTCAGTTCCTGCGCCAGTATTTAATACCGATACGGCTTTTTGAAAGTATGTGGAAATATCTTGCAAGCCGGTTTGGTCTAACGTCGACATCGACACCAATAAAATAAAAAACGTCAGCATTAAACTTACAAGATCTGCAAAAGTTGTCATCCACGCTTCGGGGTCAGGCTTGTAAATAACGGGCCATTTCTTTTTTCTAGCCATCTCAGAACCCCCTTCGTGGAGGTGCAACAGCAGCCCTATCACCGCCTGATAAACGAACACCACTCTTATTTTTTGGGTTTGATGTAACAGGTCTAAATTTTAAGATTATTTCCACACGCCTGTTCATCTCAGGGTGATTGGCAATGGGATGTTCATCTCCCATACCCGCTGCGATCATACGCCCATTGGGAACACCTCGTTCTGATAGCGCGTGAAAAACACTCATTGCACGGGCTGCAGATAATTCCCAATTGGATGGATATAGCGCACTTTTCATCGGCTTATCATCCGTGTGACCTTCAATGCGAATCTCAATCACTTCCGGACGCGAAAAAATAGCCGCCAATTTGTCCATCAAAGGCTTGCTTGCAGGTGATAAGTCAACATGTCCCGATGCAAAGAGGATCATCTCGGGAAGTCGAACACGGACTTTATCTTCATCCAATGGAAGCACATTCATGCCATCAATACCCAAAGCCTTCGATACTTCCGTCAATTCTTTGGCGGTTCGTTTGGGAGCCCGAGACCCGTCAATAATATCCCTAGCTGGCAGCGCAGGGCCTTTACCTTTGGTTAAGTTTGCACCATGAGCAAAAGGACTAAATGTTCCGGCTAATGAGCCCAATGCCGCAATCCGTTTATCATCCACAATCACTGCCATGGAGGTGAGTAGAATAAAGAATGCCAACATTTGCATCATCAACTCAAGAAATAAGGCTGCGCCAATATCCTTGGGAACATCAAGAGGGTCTGGTTTTTTTTCTCGCTTAGCCATGGTTTAATCGAACGCGGACTTGCGTTCCTTCGGTGGCAAATAACCAAGCAGCTTCTGCTCCATCACACGCGGATTTTCACCTGCTACCAATGATTGAATGCCTGTTAAAATAATTTCTAGCACCAACAGCTCTTCTGTACTTCGTGTCTTTAGTTTTCCTGCCCATGGCAAAAACAAAATATTGGCCAGCAATGCGCCATAGAATGTCGTTAATAGTGCTACCGACATTGATGGTCCAATAGATGAGGGATCTTCCATATTAGACAACATCAATACCAGGCCTACCAACGTACCAATCATCCCCATAGATGGCGCATAGGTTCCACAAGCGGTTAACATATCGGCACCTTCGGTATGTCGGCCTGATATTTTGTCCATTTCCATATATAAAATATCTTCAATTTCAGAAGGCTCTTGGCCATCAATCGCCATTTGCAAGCCTTTCGCCATAAACTCATTTTCAATGTCACCAACTTTGCTTTCCAAAGCCAAAATACCATCTTTGCGTACCACTTGCGCCAACTCAACAAGCTCAGCAATCACATCTTTTCCGGCTTGAACTTTGTACATAAATGCTTTGAGAATGACACCCACAAGCCCAATCACTTTTTGCATTGGGTAACCCACCAATATAACCCCAAGGGTTCCACCAATAACAATTAAAATGGACGGAACATCAACAAAGCCCATTAAACCAGGGCCAATGGCAAAGCCTACTAGACCAAATGCGATTAAAATCCCTATGACTGTTGCAATATCCACATTTTCCTCCTGCAAAGAAAATACCTAAAAAGGCTTTTCCGCATCAACATTACTAATTATTGAAATACCTAGCAAGAATCATGCAACTTTTATAACCACTAACTTTCAGCATCCCACAACTGAGCCACGTGCAAAACGATGCCCAAACCAAAAAAACCCCCGCCACAAGGACGGGTGTTTTACATCAGCTTAAAAAATAAATGAATTTAACGCTTAATTTGCATGAGCGATGAAAGCATCTGATCGGTCGTCAAGATGGTTTTTGAGTTCGCTTCATAACCACGCTGAATAATGATGAGTTTCACAAACTCAGCAGCCAGATCCACATTGGACTGCTCCAGTGCAAAGGGTGATATGGTACCCATGCCACCCGCTCCTGGTAGACCCAGTACAGGTGTGCCTGATGCGATACTTTCCTGTAACAGGTTATTCCCGACATGGTTTAACACCGCATCATTCGGAAACTTAGCCAGTGCCACCTGATACAGGGCGCGACGCTGACCATTGGTGAACACGCCGAAAATCTTACCCGAAGAGTCTGTTTCCAATTTATCAAGGAAACCCGATGCAAAGCCGTCACGGGTCATTTGGCGCGTCGCAAAGGAACCCGCTACCTGCACCGTAGCATCAAGACCGGTGCCCGTAATCCCCTGCCCATCAGCTAGATTTACAGGATAGAGGGTCCCTTGGCCTGCCGCATTACCGAAGTTCATAGAGACCGTGCTTGGCGCTGCTCCATTCCAGTTGAAGGTCAGTTTTGGTGAGTTTTCTTTTACCAATTCACCCTTGGGACCAAAGACAATAGTTTGGGTACCAAGAGCACCTTTTGCAACAAAGGCTGCAACGGCAGGAGTACCACCTTTTGTTGCACCAATTGTCGCTGCCGTGCCCTTCGCATCAGTACCATATGTAGGTGTAATGACCGTACCATCCGTCAAGGTAATAGCACCACCACCGAACGTGCCTTTACCCGTTACACCCGTCACACTGGATGTCACCGTAATAACGCCTACACCATCAGATGCAATCGAGTAGCTAGCGCCAACAGCAGTTGCCTGGAAACTTGAAACAACCGCATTTGTAACCGCACCATTACCCGCAGCAAAAGTACCACTGATTTTATCCGCTTTCGCAAGCACTGCAGCAGTGACCTTTGTAAGTGTCGGCTTACCAATCGGTGTTGAAACTCCCGCCGTGCCTCCTTTCAACTCGCTACCATTTACGGCCGCTTGCCAATCCCAAACGGTATTGCCCGCTGTATCCTGTCCCACTTTAGTGAACAGCATACTGGT
>JAUZQS010000251.1 GCA_030950875.1 Mariprofundaceae bacterium
TCGGTATGCCATGCTGCGGTTTTCTGTACGCCCTCTTGATAAACTTGGCGTAAATCTTCGGAGTCACAAACAGCGTTTAAATGGGTTACGGGTCCCCAAATACGTGATAGTTCTTCATCCATTTCTTCAAGGGGTACAAGTAATGTATCCCAGCTTGGTTTTTCTTGTGAGGTAAGCGTTTTCAAACATGCACGCTGTTTTTGCAAAACATGCTCCAAAGCAGGCAAAACATGCTCTGGAAGTATTTTATCAAATAATGGCAGTGGGGAGTCGAGACCAGCTATTAAGGGGTTCATGGCGAGAGCCTAGCGCATCATCCAAAAACAACAAAGGCAGGGTATTTTATACAGCTGTAAAATGAAAGTGTCCGCTTTTAGCAACACGAAATGTCCTCTTTAGGGTTTGTAGAGGCATAGTTAATTTGGCCATCTAACAGGAGGTGCTATGATGCACTTTGAAAGATGAGGTGGAGCTAAGAAAAAACTGAATGAAAAGGCTTTTGATGAAAACACTACACGCTGGCACATTGATTCACCTTTGTCATTTCAAAGTAGTCTTCAAAGGACTCTTGGATTGTTTTCTCTGCAAAGGCGATATGCTCGTCAGACAATAATTCAAAGAGCTTTCGTTTCTTCTTCGACAAGCTTCCACCATTTTGAACACAAAGATTTACCAGCAAGGTCAAATCCTTATCTGGCATATCATGAGCATCATCAATGATGCGTTTGGCTTCATCAAAAGCATTCAGGTATGCCAATTCTTGAGGTAAGCGAAGTGTTACAAACTGCTCAATACACTTATAAATATATTCAGCCTGCTCGGTTGCATCTGCATAACGATATAGCTCGGATGTGTCGTTTATCAGTTTAACATTATAATTGGCTGTAACTGTCCAATCGGAACGCTGAAGAATTGGAGCTGAAAGTTTCTCCAGTGAAGCAATGTATTCATCAATACTCTCAAGCAATTCGGATGAAACAGGAACTTTCCCCAATTGATGTAATATAAAACGGTGAATACGCCCATTACCATCTGAGAATGGGTGAATCATAATAAACCCATACGCCAGTGCCGTAGCTGCTGCTACAGGGTGTCTATCAAACATGAGGGAATAGGCTTCAAGCCATGCTTGCATAAGTGGTTTCAGTGCATCGGGATGAGCACTGATATGGTCAGGCAATGGCGTAGCATCAGGAAGTCTGTCGCCAATCCAACCAAAATCTGTTCGCCATCCATGATCGGGACTGGAAACAAGCTGCTTCTGCATTTCAAACAGTTTGGAATCATCAAGGCGTGACCCCATAAAGGCTCGAACCGTTTTCATCCAGCGAACAGCACGGTTATCAAATTTCTCTTTTTCAATCTCAAAGCTCTTCTGAGAATCCTTGGTCAGCAAAAATGCCTCAGCCCTGCCAATCATAGGGTGCTTAGCATAAGCATCGCTCATTTGCTTATGCAGTTGCTTATCATCAAAAGACTTCATCACAGGTGTTTTGCGAATCAACCAGCAAAATTCAGCAACGCCAGGCATATTATTGCGAACCTTATGGCGAGGTGAGTTTATTTTATCAGCGGTGTAGTAAGCTTTTCCATTGAGTGCATCAACGTATTTATATTTCGTGTCGGCATCAAGAAGGCTTAACGCTTTGCCTGTCAGCCATTCATAAAAGAACCATGCACGGCGAGTTTGTACGCCTTGGGGGTTCTCAGAAATCCATTGTTCAAGCTCTTTGATGTCACAGGTGTTGAATAATACTTTAAGAATGCCAAGATTCAGGTTTTCATGCTTAAGTGCAAAAAGAAGGTGTCCTGTGAAAGTATCTTCTGGCTGGTACTCTGGGCGAAATATACGACTATCAGGACTCTTTGCCCCACCAATCTTTGAAATAGGATTGGGAGAATCAATATCCAGTTTATAAGTCTTCTTTAGCCATTCATAGCCACAATAATGTACGCTCATATGCAAAAGTGTACGCTATGATGGATAAGAATACAAAAAACTAACGCCTCTTGCCCAAACTAATTTATTTTTCATTTTAATTAGTTAATCAGCACTTACCTAACTAATAGGTATAGTCCATACCCATCAGTGTGCCTTCCATTTTTAGCATGTTTTACTTTTGTATTAGTCAGAGGCATGTCATCACCTTCAAAATCTTGTACTGTATTTTTACTCGGCTTGTACTGTGCCTTGCTAGGATGGGGCTGGACAACCCATGGCTTATAATTGCTTGTTATTAAACGTTCTTTGGACTTTATCGGACTTTTTAAAACAGCAAAGGCAGGGTGCTTGAAGCCCTGCCTTATGTTTTTATGAGGTTCACTTTTCAACGAGTGCTGTGGAGAAACCTATCGGCAATTTCATGCTAATCTGTAATCCACATCACAATGCTAAGCAGGTGTGATTACGCGATGATTAAAATTACAATAATATTTCTTTATTGAGCCGCGTATAGCGCTTCTAAAATAGGACGAGCACCCGCATCTAAAATCTCATCAGCCAAAGCAA
>JAUZQS010000252.1 GCA_030950875.1 Mariprofundaceae bacterium
CCACAGCTCAAATAAAAATTACAAATTGTAAAGAACAATACCGCTGCCAAACTGCCTAAGCCGTCTCGCTGCGGGCGGCGAACTTTATCGCCTAATGTTACACTGTCAATCACTTTGTTTTACTCAACTCTCTAACCAACAATCCAACAGCTAAAGACCAAATAAAACAACATCAAAAACAATCCAACGCCTTCAACTAAATTACCGTGAATTGCAACACAATGCCGTCGAAGGGCGGCGAACAGTAGCGCCAACTTTTAGTCTGTCAACATACTATTTTACAGCCTCTTTAAACGGCTAAAATCACACTCTTTACATAGGCGCATCTCTATCTTCTCTCGCCGTGAGACTGCAACCGTCTACCCTGAGATACGACCTTCAAACGAGCCAACGCCAATTCAAGAATCAGCATGGCCCGATCAATATCCTTACCCCGTGCCGATACCAGATGCTCTTTTGCCTGCTTAACAGCCTTCTCAGCCTGCGACTGATCAATATCTGCTGCACGCTCTATTACATCAGCGAGTATAATTACCGTATCAGGCTGCGCTTCAAGAAAGCCTCCATGAACGACAACATCGACGCAGACCTCATCTATTACATGGGGGCAATGAATTCTCAGTCTTCCAGGGCGTAAAGCTGCAAGTAATGGTGCATGACCTGGCAGGATAGCTATTTCTCCCGCTTTTCCCGGAGCGACAACTTTAAATGCCTCGCCACGGAACACTTCCTGCTCGGCTGTCGCGACCAGAACGCTTAGATTCATACCTTGATTCTCCTTTATTCTTGCACCGTTGAAGCATTGCGGATGGGTCGCTATGCATCAGATATCTATCATGCAAGGCCCGGTAAAAGATGCTTGATGCCATCAGTAATAAATTGAACACCGATAGCTGCGAGAATCAGACCCATCAGTCGTGTGGCAATATTCAAGCCAATAGCACCAATTTTGTCGCGCATTTTTTCTGCAACCAGTAATACCAACCAAGCAATAGCGGCGACCGTGATAATGGCAAAAGCAAGCAGCATATCACCCTGCCAAGAGTGCATTTTATTTGCATCGAGAATCACCAGACTAATGGATCCTGGCCCTGCCATCAGCGGAATTGCCAGAGGTACCACGGAAATATCCTCTTTTACAGCAACGGCTTCAGCCTCATTCGGACCATGCTGCACATGGCTTTGTTTACCATGCAGCATCGTGATTCCCATTAACAGAATAAGTAACCCGCCGCCGACCCGGAACGCATCAATGGTAATACCAAAGAAACCAAGTAGAGACTCGCCTGTCCATGCGGCAATCAACAGAATCAGCGCAACAGAAACCGCAGCCCGGTTAATCGTGCGCATGTCTGCTGCGGGGTTATTCTTATCCGACATCGACAGAAAAATCGGCAATGCCCCCAACGGATTAACAACGGCGATTAAACCGACCAATAATAACATAAACGACATATCCTGCATTATCTACAAACCTCCATACTTATGTAAAAATTCGACATCCTCTATACTCACTTCTAATATCCGCCTTTCTATGAAACAAAAAAATGCCCCCCTCACATCCCTCGACACCCTTTTCATCAAAACATATGGCTGCCAGATGAATGAATATGATTCATCTCGCATGCTCGATCTTATGCAGGATGCCTATGGCATGCAACTGGTTGCCAACCCAGAGGATGCCGATGTTATATTAATGAATACATGCTCTATTCGTGAAAAAGCCGAGGATAAGGTTTATTCTGAGCTGGGGCGTTATCGTAAATTAAAAGAAAAACGGCCGAATATGATTATTGGCGTGGGAGGCTGTGTTGGTCAGCAGGAGGGCAAGCGCATTCAACAGCGCGCGCCTTATGTGGATGCCGTGTTTGGCCCGCAAAGTTATCATAAGTTACCTGAGATGATTAACAAAATTCGCCGTGAGCGCGTCCATGTAACGGCAACTGAAATGCCTGAAATTGAGAAGTTTGACCACTTACCAGCTCCTAAAGGCAATGGCATGTCTGGTTTTGTGACCATTATGGAAGGCTGTGATAAATTTTGCACATTCTGTGTGGTTCCTTATACACGCGGTTCAGAGATTTCTCGGCCGGTCGAAGATGTATTGAAAGAATGTCGCACACTTTTAGCTACAGGCATGACTGAAATCAGTCTATTGGGGCAAAATGTAAATGCTTATCGCGGCTTAACAGCCGATGATGAAGAGTGGGATTTTACAATGCTCTTGTATGCAGTTGCCAAGCTTGATGGGTTAAAACGTCTGCGCTTTAGCACTTCACACCCCATGGAAATGACCGAGGAGCTGGCTGTCGCCTTTGGCGATCTTCCTGTATTAATGCCGTATTTGCATCTGCCTGTTCAATCAGGCTCCAATGTCATTCTTAAAGCCATGCACCGTGGTCATCAACGTGATGATTATTTTCCCTTGATTGAAAGCTTGCGCAAACATTGCCCCGATATTGCCTTGTCATCGGATTTCATTGTTGGTTATCCTGGCGAGACCGATGAAGATTTTGAACAAACACTCGATTTGGTACGCCGTGTAAACTACGACTTCTCTTATTGCTTCAAGTATTCACCACGGCCAGGCACGCCAGCCTCACAATCGAATGATAATGTGCCTGAAGAGATTAAAAATGAGCGCCTACAACGGCTACTTGAATTGACCCGTTTGCAAACGCGTCAAGCCATGAACAAACAAATCGGTCGCACGGTTGATGTATTGGTTGAAAAAGAAAGTAAAACCGCAGGCGAAATGCAAGGACGTACAGCAGACTACCGCATTGTTCATTTTGAAGGGAAAATTCGTCAAATTGGACAAATCATGCCAGTACGCATCACCAAGGCCTATGGCCAATCCTTGCGCGGAGAATTTGTTCTTGCCTAATATCAGACTCGACCTTCCAGATGTAACACCGCAAACACTACATAAGCTCTGCGGCGCAAATAACCAAACCTTAAAGCGCATCGAAGAAGCCTTGGA
>JAUZQS010000253.1 GCA_030950875.1 Mariprofundaceae bacterium
CCTGTCTCCGCATCCAAGTTATCCAAAAAGGCATTCAAGCGCACATCCGCTTCACGCAATCCTTGTGATAAATTCGCATCTTCCAAGTGCTGTTTGCGCCCTTGTAATTGCTTGGCATATTCACCTGCATTTGCCACAGCCTGCAGTGCAGAACGCCGGTAAGCTTCTGCTTCCAACATATCTATCAAAGGGTCATTGCTTTTCGATTGTTTCGCGTATGAGTGCAAAACCTGCAAAGCTTGCTCTGGCTCTCCCGCCTTCAAAGCCAAGGTAGCTTTTAGAAGTGACACATCGGCATGTGCAAGAGATGTCACCACTGGATCTGTACCTATTTGCAAAACTTGCAATGCGTGTGCTCTCGCCGTTGAATCAGCTTCAGCAGCCTGTAAAACAGGGGAAAACATCAGAATCACCCATGCACACAGCATATATTGCATTAGGAAATCGATGCCTCACGCACAATTTTCCAACCTTGTTGACGCTTTTCCAATTTCAGAAGCTTTACATCATCACCATTGTAATTATTAGAGCGAAAAGCCTGATTGAAACGTATCTGAACCACGTTCTTATCTTCAGAAAAGTCTACTTTCACATCGCTTAAATCCACTTTAATATAAGATTTATTACCAATCACTCGTTTTTTATAGGCTTTCCATGTTGCCAAAGAGGCATATTTCCCTGTCGGAACATAGTCATTCGCATACGCAGAAAAATAGGCTTCTAAATCTTGGCTTTGCCAAGCAAGCCGCCAAGCTTCTAGGTCTGCCAGCACCTCTTTTACTCCCGTTGATTCATTCATATTCGCAACAACAGCATGGTTGTCAGCCTTCACCATATCCGCCTGTTCAGGCAACGTACTTGGCGTGGCTTTGATTACATCTTCAACTCGATTTTCCACTGACAAGGTATTGGGAACCACTTTTTCAGCCAACACTTCACGTTTTTTTAGAACCACCTGCACTGGTTTTTTAAGTTTTTCCGCCTGCGCCACATCATGGGGCACACTTTCTTTGACATGGCGGCGGTTATCCCGAACCTGCAATAGGCGTGCATAACGCTGTGTTAATGCTGGATTATCATTTTTCACCAAGGCTTTCTTATAATATTGCAACGCCAACTTAATATACAAATTAGCAATATTTTCTTCAGCAATCGCATAACCAGGGTGTTTCTGCAACGATTGTTCCAACTCACTAACAGCGGCCTTTACATCGCCCAGTTCATTATAGATCACCGCCAAGTTATTATGCGGCTCGGCCAAGTCATTACGCAGCTCAATGACCTGACGAAATGCTTCAATAGCCTGATGAAAATGTTTGGTTCGCGCTTGGGCAACACCCAGTAAAAACCATGCCTGATAATCATTGGGCTCTGACTGCACCTGTTTATTTAATAAGTCTTCAGCGACAGCCACACGCCCAAGGCTCAGGTCTTTTTTAGCCTGGTCATTGACGCTTTCAGCTTGTACTTGCCAAGACCACACAAACAAAAGTATCAGAATATAAAATATACTACCCAGAACTTTCATGAATTCTCCCTACTGCATAAAGAATGCGCAATATAGAGCAAATACTCCCATTCAACCATCACACATCCACTTTAGCTTTTCCGAACATAACTATTCAGACAACCATAAAATAGCTATAGCTGTTCAGATTACCGCTGATTTTTCTGATGGCAAGGCGAAAAAGCGGATGATTCCATGGATGGAGGAGGTAGAGCAACGCAGGGTGCCAAAGCCTAGCTTACTACTGTAAACAGGCACTTTTCAACGCCATTATCGGGAAAATAAGTGGTGAGCTGAATAGTTACTTCGGAACATGCAATAAATCAACCACAACGCGCATCACTTTAGACTTTAAATATGTTCTTTTTGTCTCTAAAAAAGCCAATGTTTCAGGATGAGGGTGAGCAATCACAATACAGCCACCTTGTCGCTTCGCACAGCGCTCAGCAGATAGCCAAGCTTTCTTCATATCAACTTCTTTTACAGAGTTATCCAAAAAAACACGTCGTGCCCCCCAGACCAGCCCATAACTTGCAGCAATCTCTGAAGCCACTGATTTGGAAGATGTTTTTGAATCAACAAAAAACAGTTGATGCTCTCGACAAAACTTCATTACCCACGCCATCGGCTCAGGCATGCTGGTTAAAAAAGAGCCCATATGATTATTAAGACCTTTCGCATAAGGCACTTTTGCCAAGCCATGCAACAACATTGACTGCACCATTTCTTCGGGCATATCCCCACGTAAAAAAGAATCATCCATACGTTTGCGATAATGGGGGTTTGAAGGCTCCATAGGCATATGAAGCATGACAACATCCCCCGCCTTATGTGCCATTTCGGCAGCCTCTCTGGCATGCGGCGCATCAGGAATAATCGAAATAGCTACTGGAAAGTCTAAATCAAGAACCCGTTTCAAGGCGGGTAAATTATATCCCACATCATCCATAATCAAGGCAATGCCATGTTGTTTTACTTTATCATACTGATATGTTTTTTTATCCACAGTCTTAGGGACTATCGGTTCGGGTTCAAGCGCAGCCACTTGAGGTGGCTGCACCTGAATATCTTCATATACAGGCATGTCAGATTCAGTGTTTTTATTTACATTATACTGCGAATAATTTGGCCAAATTAATGCCCCGAGCAGCATCGCCAATACCCCAAACAATACGGGGTATAGCCAACGGCGGTGCTGCTTTTTTCGTGTTTTACGTTTGGGTTTACGCATGGGTGTCAGAGATTAACTACGCCCCTGCACCACATGCATAGCCTTCAACACATCCAAAGCCCGTTGCAATTGCACATCTTTACTCAAACGCTCTTGCATTTTATCAGATACAGTGTCTTTTTTCTTGGTCTTTTTGATTTCTTTTTTACCATTACCATTGGCCAAATGGCCTTTTAAATCTCGCTCTGAAATACGCAGTATTCCTTTTTCTTTCGTCACCTTTTTTATCGCGACCCAAGGCACTTCAATATCTGGCTCAATGCCTGTTGCCTGAATTGAACGACCACTTGGTGTATAATACAACGATGTCGTCAACTTAAATGCCGTACCATCTGGCAATGGAATAATGCGTTGCACAGAACCTTTACCAAAACTCTTGGTTCCCATTAATACAGCGCGCTTGTTATCTTGCAATGCGCCACTAACAATTTCAGATGCCGAAGCAGAGCCATTATTAATCAACACAACCAATGGCGCACCATCCAAAACATCGCCAGCCTTGGCTTTAAAATTCATATTACGGCCAACGCGTGATTTGGTGCTTACAATACCGCCCTCATTGAGAAACATGTCACTAATTTCAACAGCTTGATTCAATAATCCGCCTGGGTTATTGCGCAAATCAAGTACGGCTCCCTTAAACTTACCACCTGCAGCCTTTTTCAACTTCGCCAGCTGTTCTTTCAATTCTTTACTTGATTGCTCTTGAAACTGTGTCACACGCAACCATACAAAGCCGGGTGCTAACATCCCGCTTTTTACAGATTTTACATGAATCACATCGCGAATAATCTTGATTTCAAGCGGCCTCGTTTCCGTTTTACGGAAAATGGTCAACACAATGGATGAACCAGGCTTACCACGCATCAACTTCACAGCTTCTGAAAGCGCTAGATCCTTGGCGAGCTGATCATCAATCTTCACGATTAAATCACCAGCCATCACGCCAGCACGGTCTGCGGGGGTATCTTCAATCGGAGATATAATACGAATACCACCTTGCGCTGACGATATTTCAATGCCCAAACCACCAAATTCACCAGAGGTTTCCTCTTGCATATGCTTGTACATATCCTTGTTCATGTAGGTCGAATGTGGATCTAGGCTTGAAAGCATTCCTGACAAAGCACCATCAACCAGCTCTTCATCCGTTTTCTTTTCCACATAGGTACGTTTTACGGCATCCATAATCTGTGCAAATTTATCCATTTGCCGATAATCAGTTGCCGCAGTTGCCTGCTGATAACCTTGCGATGGATTCCATGCCACAACACCAGCAATAATTACCACTGCGGCGCCAGCCAACAAAATCATCCGTGTTTTCTTCAAACCCATGTCCTTCTCCTAACAAACTTTGTTTCCAAACTAGCGACACCAACGTGTCGGATTTACCGCTTTTCCCTTATCTCGCAATTCAAAATACAACCGTGTTTTTTCAATCCAACCTGTACTTCCCGCCTCAGCTATCACATCTCCAGCTTCCACCCAATCGCCCACCTGCTTGTATAGCGCATCATTATGCGCATACACGCCTATAATGCCATGTCCATATTCAACCACCACCATCAAACCAAATCCACCAAACCAATCGGCATAACGAACCTGCCCATCAGCCATCACTTTCACCTGCCGACCCTTCTTACTGCTACTCGCAGGTGCAATTTGGACACCTAGCAACTTGGCTGATTGCGCATGTGGGCGCGAACCAAAACTTGCCACCACCTTACCCTTCAAAGGCCAATGCAAGCGACCTTTATGCTTACGGATAGACACTCGCTTGGCAATTTTATCACTACTCAACAATGCCACTTGCAAACCATCCA
>JAUZQS010000254.1 GCA_030950875.1 Mariprofundaceae bacterium
ATTACCTTCGGTACAACATAAAGTCCTGATTCTATTTTTGGTGCGACAGCTTGCAATGCATCACGACGATTGCCATTGGTCACTACATTGGCACGCAATGGCATGGCTGCATCATGGGGGTGAGCAGTTGGCACAATGCCATCCGTATTTACAGCAGAAAGTTGATCTACGTAACCAAGAATTTTGTTAAGTTGGGGGGTGAGCTCAGCAGCTTCATCATCGGTTAGACGAATACGGGCTAGCATTGCAACCTTTTGAACATCAATATCCATGTTCTGATACCTCTAAATAGTTATATACTGAGCCACTTGCAAAACTCTGGGTGGATGAGTGACTCTACTGATAGAATTCAGCGTGCGAAGCATAGACTTAACCCGCATTATTCACAAACACTGCCGCACCCTGACTTGTTCCTTTGCTCGCAACAAATCCCTCGTGCCCCAGTGCATATTCTCTTGCGTAAACGCAATTCACCTAATCGGTCGTCCGTAAACATGGCTACGGCCTCACTCCTCGGAATCCGTTGCAAACAAAGGTCCTGCGTAATCATCACGGCGGTTCATGAATAATGCGGGTTAAGTGCAACCTATCTCCATAGTGAAGTGACTTGTGATGTTAGCTTGTACATTCATGGCTTTATTTTTATGGGATGATGTGCCGTAGGATAGTATTTTATTCGCTGTAAGAAATCACGATGTTGTGTGATTAACGAATGTTGCATCAATCCAATTGCCAATTTCTTGGTCTAAGGGCAGGTGCTTAAAGGCAACGCGTTTTGTAAATGGGTTTAGCCAAGCATCGAGACCGATAATTTCAAAATGATCGGCATGTAATGTTCGTACATGTTCACCCCAAAGGGCAGAGGCTACGGAAACCTGCGTATCATTTGCGCCTTCAGCAGCTTGTACGATACGTGCAATTTTAGCTGTTACCCATGGTATTTCTTCCAAGGGTCGACTGGCTGTGTAACTGCGATAATAAATATCGGGCATGTCGGGTGTTTGCTTATTAAATGTAGCCATATGTTCTGCGGTAAGTGCATTTAGACCATCTAATAAACGTGCAAAGAAAAAGTTTTGGCTTATGTAATCTGCTGCAGGTGAGCCTCGATGTGGTGAGGCCAGTGTAGTAAGGCTTTGAACTTTTTTATACCCATCAAGGTGGGTAATATAATACCGCGCATAAATGCCACCCATGGAATGAGCGACGAAGTGTAATGGTGTGGTTTCATGTATGAGTTGTTTTTCAAGGGATTGAGCTTGAATTTCAATATTGCTAACAGGAGGTACTTTCGGAACAATGACTCTAAAACCTGCACGAAGATAAAGTTCTTTCACGCCCCTAAAATATTCATGCCAAAGAATACGGCGAGAACCAAACAGGCCGTGCAATAAGACAATAGTTTTTTGACTCATGGCCTCCGGCTATAGAATCGCAATAATGATAATTGAGGGGAACGCGCAGGATCAATGTCGACAGGATAGTTGCCTGAAAAGCATGCGTCGCAATGTTGGTCTTGTGGTTTTCCTACGGCACGATACATGCCTTCAAAGGATACGAATTCCAATGAATCGGCATTAATCGCCTTGCACATTTCATCCAAATTCATCTGATTGGCCATGAGCTCTTCTGAATTAGGCGTATCGACACCATAAAAACATGAATGTTTGGTGGGAGGGCTAGAAATGCGCATATGCACCTCTTTTGCACCCGCAGCACGGACCATCTCAACAATTTTCCGACTGGTTGTGCCGCGTACAATCGAATCGTCGACCAATATGACGCGTTTGCCTTTAATCATATGGCGGTTGGCATTGAGTTTGAGTTTTACACCAAAGTTACGAATGGACTGTTGCGGTTCAATAAATGTTCTACCGATATAATGATTGCGAATTAAGCCAAGTTGGAAGGGAATACCCGTTGCCTCGGCATAACCCATGGCTGGCGGCACACCAGAATCGGGAACAGGCACAATAAGATCCGCTTCAATGGGCGACTCTTTGCCCAATTCAACACCGATTTTATAGCGAGCATCATAAACATTTACGCCTTCTAACGTGGAGTCGGGGCGTGCAAAATAAACATATTCAAAAACACAAAATTTAGGATCAGTTGAATCGAAAGGAAATAGGCTGGTAACTTCACCATTTTCAATCACAACCATTTCACCAGCTTTTACATCGCGTACATATTCAGCACCAACCAAATCAAAAGCACATGTCTCAGAAGCTAAAACCCATGACTTACCAAGCTTCCCTAAAACCAACGGTCGAATGCCATTGCGATCACGCACACCGACCATGCGTTTCTCAACCAATACGAGCAGTGAAAAACCACCTGTTAAACGGTTGACGGCCTCAGCCACACGATCTTGCATGCGCGACTGTTTACTTTTTGCAACCAAATGAATAAGCACTTCTGTGTCAGAAGTAGACTGAAATATTGAGCCGCCTTGCTCGAGTTCCTTGCGTAGTTCGGGGGCGTTAACAATGTTTCCATTGTGGCACATGGCAATGCCACCGTGAGCATATTCAAAGGAGAATGGCTGGCAGTTGCGCAAGCCAGATTCGCCCGATGTTGAATAGCGAACATGACCAATAGCGGCAGTGCCTTGCAGTTGTTTAATATCAGATTTTTGAAAGACATCAGCGACCAATCCCATGCCGCGATGGCTATTAAAACTATGTCCGTCGGTGGTAACAATACCTGCTGATTCTTGACCACGATGTTGTTGGGCATACAAGCCTAGATAGGTTTGGTTTGCAGCTTCTGGGTGGTCTGAAATTCCGAATACTCCGCATTCATCACGGAAGTGGTCGTAATCGTCAGAAATAGCGTTCATGGATGGCCTCATTGGAGCTGTTGTTGGATAATAGATTTTAAGGCTTCTTTATCGCCAATTGGTATATCTTTGAATATGGTTTTGGTCGTTGTGGTCCGTTGTTGAGGTGCTGCAAGTCCTGCCTTTCCTTGTCGTGAAAATGGGTAACCTTCAGGAATAGCTTGACCCAATAAATCAGCAGCTTGGATAGCGTAAGGCGTTAACAAACTTTTCTTGGCCCATGCTTGGTCGGGCTTGGTATAAGAAGTGTAAATAAGAAATGATAGGGCGATGAGCAATAAACCACGGGCAATACCGAAAAACATGCCCAATGTACGGTCGGTCGCGGTAAGATCTGCCATATCGACGAGTTTGCGAACCAATGCGCCGATAAGTCCAACAACAATCATAATAATCACAAATATCATGATGAAACCAGCAATATCGGCGGTGGTACTATTCGGAATCCATTGATTTAGAAAATCACCGGCAGTTCCAGATGTGCGACTGGCAATAAGGAATGCCGCTACGAGACCGATAAGCGAGATGATTTCTCGGACAAAGCCGCGCCATAGTGAAAGTACCATGGAGAGTCCAACAATGCCGATTAGGATATAATCAAAATAGTTCACATGAACCACCTGTATTTGCAAATAACAGTATTACACAGTGCTGAGTGAAAGTGCTTGAATGCATACAAAACTTTTTCAGACCCCTTTAACATGAATAAAAATACATGTGTATCAGTGTAAAGCCATTTGTGCTGCGCCAGATAGATGTTTAACGGGAATAAAATCAGGAGCAGTCACCGTGTCGCGAAGCGTAGCAGCAAGATTGGCTTCCTGCACTCTTGTGTGATTTTCATGCGGCATGAGCATTTGTGTAAAGCCTAAATTGGCAGCTTCTCTGGTACGGTTTTCGGGGTTGCCAACGGGCCTGATTTCACCAGTTAAGCCAACCTCTCCAAACACTGCCATCTTGTATGGTAAAGGCTTTTCTTGATAGGCGGAAAGAATTGCCAATAGTACGGCAAGATCTGCAGCAGGCTCGGAAATCTTTGCGCCGCCTGCAACATTTACATACACATCATGTCCAGAGAGTGGGATGCCGATACGTCGTTCTAGCACAGCGGTGAGCATGGCAATGCGATTCACATCCAGACCTACCGATGAGCGTTTTGGTGTGGCATAGACAGTTGGGGCAACCAAAGCTTGTACTTCGACCAACAAAGGACGCGTGCCTTCCATGCATGCCAAAACAACCGAGCCAGGTGTGTCTGCGGCGCGTTCCGATAAAAATAGCCGTGAGGCATCACGAATACCAATGAGTCCTCTATCTGACATTTCAAAGACACCAATTTCACCTGCCGGTCCGAAGCGATTTTTAACAGCTCGTATAATCCGATGTGCATGGCCTCGATCTCCCTCAAAATAAAGCACTGCATCAACCATGTGTTCCAATACGCGTGGGCCTGCCAAAGCACCATCTTTGGTGACATGACCAACCAAAATCAAGGCATGATTCTGTTGTTTGCAGTTCTGAATGAGGGCGGATGCACAATCACGTACTTGTGAAACAGTGCCAGGCGCACTGCTCAAAAGATTGCTGACGGTGGTTTGAATGGAATCAACAATCACGGCAATGGGCTTAAGCTTAGTGATGGTTGCAAGCATGGATTCGAGCTCACATGCTGATACCAATTGTAGTTGGGGATGTAAGGCTTGAATGCGTTCACCACGCAAACGTACTTGTTGGGTGGATTCTTCACCCGTGATGTAAAGTACTGTGCCTTGTGCTGATAGCTTGGCGGCCGCCTGCAACAAAATTGTAGATTTTCCAATGCCAGGGTCACCACCGATTAAAATAGCTGAGCCAGGCACAATGCCGCCACCCAAAACGCGATCTAACTCTTCAATATCTGTGGAGCGGCGAGGGTTTTCTTGTGTGGAAATATCCGTAATAGATACGGTGTTTAGTGCTTTACCCTTTTTGCCAATGCGAGGGGTACTTTCAATCACTTGCTCACTGATGCAGTTCCATGCATTGCAATCAGGACATTGCCCCGCCCATTTGCGATGTTCTGAGGCGCAGCTTTGACATACGAATAAGGATTTTGCCATGTGCGCCAAGCTAGCAGAGGTGAGGTTGGATTGTCATGGTGTTCTAATACCTAGATCCTGCAAGTGTTTGCACATACATAGCGCAACCTCTTAATTCACTTGGACTATTGAAAAAACACTCACTCTCAATAAGGTGACTACGTGTTTTTTCAATACGCCATGTAAACCAATATCTTACACTCTGCACGTACAAACACTTGCAGGATCTAGGTAATACGCATGTTAATATTTATTAGAGCCCGCTCGCATTTATTCATCATAAAGAGATTTATGATCAGTTCGGTATGCTTAGCAAAGATGGAAAGGAGCTTATTCGATGCTTTGTATTTGTTCATATTGCTTGATGGCAGTATTAAGGTCAGGCAGTGCCCAATCAATGGGTGTTTTTCCATGTTGGGTTAAATAGGCATTGCTGCGAGAGAAATAACGGCCATTAAAAAAACCTCGATACACGGATAAAGGTGATGGGTGAGGGGCTTTGATGATGAGGTGTTTGCGACCATCAATACGAGTTCCTTTCTTCTGTGCATAACCACCCCAAAGTATAAATACAGTATGCTCGGTATGCTCATTGATTTGGGCGATAATTGCATCGGTGAAGTGTTCCCAGCCCTTATTTTGGTGAGATGCGGCGAGACCCTGCTCGACAGTTAAGACACTATTAAGCAGTAAGACACCTTGCTGTGCCCAGTGGCTTAAACAACCATGTTGTGCAGGCGGGATGTCTAAATCGTTTTGAAGTTCTTTGTAAATATTAATAAGTGATGGTGGTATTTTGATGCTAGGAGGCACAGAGAAACATAAGCCATGGGCGTGATGTTCGCCGTGCTCTGGATCTTGCCCACGAATGACGACTTGTACTTGATGAAAGGGTGTTGTGTTGCGTGCTGAAACCCATTGTTTTGCAGGTGGGTAAATGATTTTTTGTTGTTGTATTTCAGCCTGTAAAAAGGCGTGTAGTGCCAACATGTAGTCTTGTGAAAACTCACCCATCAGGCGTAGTTTCCTCGAAGGTGCTCGGTTGATGCGCGTATTCATATCAAAGCACTCCCAGTTTAGCGTAGTGTGGTGCTATACATATACAAAGTCTAGGAGGTTTAGGTGGGTAGAGGTGTTTGATATACTGA
>JAUZQS010000255.1 GCA_030950875.1 Mariprofundaceae bacterium
GCTACGGATGCCGAAACACCGCCCATGGTTGGGTCGGTAAGTAGGCAGATAAAAGGTAGTTTGGCTTCATTCAAGCGATTGGCAGCAGAAGATGTTTTGGCCATTTGCATCAGTGATAGCAAGCTTTCTTGCATACGCGCACCACCTGATGCAGTGACTAATAAATAAGGACATTTACGTTCTACGGCTCGCTCCATGCCGCGTACAATTTTTTCACCAACCACAGAGCCCATGCTGCCGCCCATGTATTTGAACTCGAAAATAGATGTGGCAACTGTTTGGCCGCAAATATCACCGACATAATTGCGCATAGCATCTTGTTTCCCGACGCGTTTATTGGCATCTTTTAAACGGTCTTTGTAACGCTTTAAGTCTTTAAATTCGAGTGGGTCGATTGAGCGAAGGCGATCATCAAATTCTTCGTAACTATCTTTATCAAAAAGGGTATTGGCGCGCTCTTCAGCATTAATTCGCAAATGTTGATCGCAACGTGGACATACCATTTGAGAGCGAGAAAGCTCTTTGTTGTATAACGTATCCGAGCAGCCAGGGCATTTAATCCACATGCCTTCAGGGGCATTACTTTCAGCCTTGGATGACAAAATTGTTTTTGGGCTTTCAATCAAACGTGTAATCCAGTTCATGGTCAATCCTTACAATAAAAGTTCATCGACTTGCGTTAGCATGCGCAAGTGAGGGATGTTTTCGGCTTCAACTTCAGCAGTCATGATATTCAGTGTTTCTGGTTTCATATGGAATAAATAAATAGGCGTTTTACCCAACGTACGCAGCTTTTTCAATTCGCGGGCCATTTGTTTGGGCGTTAAATGGCCACTGATTTCCGCTAAATTCTGATAGGCATTAGGGAACGAGCAATCAATAATAAGCCCGCGCAAATTAGGCTGGGCATTGGCAATTTCCCACAAGGTATCGGTGATGCCTGTGTCGGCGGAATAAATGAACTGTTTACCACCTTGATCCAATAAAAATCCAGTGCATGGAACGGGGTGATTCATAGGAATGGGTGTAATCGTGACATCATCAACTGTGATTTTCTTCAAAGGCTCGATAGCAGAGAATTTTAAAATGGGATCCTTCACTGTTGGTATCTTCGTAAAGTCTGGCCATATAGCATCGTTTAAAAAATGTGTTTTTAAGGTGTCTAAATTATCTTGTAGGCTATGAATAGTAATATGACGATTTTCATCGACGCCCCCCATGCGTTTGAGAGAGCGATTATCGGCAAGAAAGGCAATATCCTGAATATGATCCAAGTGTGTATGTGAAATAAATACATGACGAATATGACGTTGTTCTTCCAAGGTAAGCGCAACGGTGGGGGAACCCGCATCCAGAAGGATGGAGTCATTCACCAAAAACGAGCTTAGGTGAAAGCCAAGAAGTTGGCCGCCATAACAGCCTAGAACCCTTATTTTCATGTTTGCATCGCCGTTTTCATGGCTTGTGCAGCATCATTGATGGATGAGACCATCGCTTCATTTTGCGTTGCATGTGCAGGAATCTGCCCTACAAAATGGCTGCCAACAACAACACCATCAGAAAATTCAGCAACTTCGCTAGCTTGTTGTGGTGTTTTTACACCAAAACCAACGCATACGGGCAAGTCTGTGTGAACCCGAATATTCGCAACTTTTTGTTTAATCGCACTCATTTCACCTATATTAGCACCTGTTATGCCATTTAGCGACACATAGTAAATAAAACCACTGGCGTGTTTGCTTGCAAGTTTGATGCGCTCATCCGTTGAAGTGGGTGATAAAAGCAGGATACGGTCAAGCCCATATTGTTTAAAAATAGGGTCGCACAAATAGCCTTCTTCTGGAGGAATATCGACCAACAACACGGCATCAACACCTGCGGCGACAGCTTGCTTCGAAAAAATATCAAAACCTAAAACGAATGGCGTATTGGCGTAGCCCATTAGGACAATACCAATATCAGGGTTGGTTTTGCGCACAATATGGGCAAGCTCAAAGACATCGGCAATATGTGTCCCAGATGCCAAAGCCCGCTCACTGGCAGCTTGAATCACTGGGCCATCTGCCATGGGATCTGAAAACGGCATGCCAATTTCGAGAATATCCACTTGTTTTGCAAGCGTAAGTAATAGCTCTTTGGAGGTATCTACATTTGGATCGCCAGCGGTTAGGTAACCAACCAATGCGGCGCGTTTTTCTGATTTGCAGCGTGCAAAAACCTCGCTCAGGCGGCTCATGTACATGTCCCTTGTGTGTCATCTTGAAATCCCAGTTTGTCCATCACCGTATTCAAATCTTTATCGCCACGCCCTGATAGATTAATCAAGACGATTTCATCAGATTTCATATTTGCGGCAATACGCATACCTGCCGCCAAGGCATGGCTAGATTCCAAGGCTGGTATAATACCTTCAGCTTTGGTTAAGGCTTGAAATGCTTCCAAGGCATCATTGTCGGTGGCGCTATCGAGCTCCAAGCGCCCCTTGCTCATCATGGCAGCAAGCTCTGGCCCGACGCCAGGGTAATCCAAGCCTGCAGAAATGCTGTGCGTGCCTTGTACTTGCCCTTCCTCATCTTCCAATAAATAACTCAAACTTCCATGAATAATACCAGGCTTTCCTTTTGCCAAGGCTGCGGCATGTTGGCCAGATTCAAGCCCGTGACCAGCCGCTTCAACCGCAACAAGACGAATATCATCATCTTGCAGAGGATGCAGTAAACCTATGGCATTGGAGCCACCACCCACACAGGCTACTGCAACATCGGGTAGCCTTCCTGCCTGTTCTAGGCATTGGGCGCGAGCTTCCTGACCAATCACGGTATGAAACTGGCGAACCATTAATGGAAAGGGATGTGGGCCTGCGGCGGTACCAAAGATGTAATAGGTATCTTCACAATTTGCAACCCAAACACGTAAAGCCTCATTGACTGCATCTTTGAGTGTGGCAGTGCCAGAATCTACGGGCACAACATTGGCACCCAAGAGCTTCATGCGAAAAACATTTGGAGCCTGCCGGCGAATATCTTCGCGACCCATGTAAATATCACATTGCATATTAAACATAGCTGCCACAGTCGCAGTCGCCACACCATGTTGACCTGCACCTGTTTCTGCGATGACTTTCTTTTTACCCATGCGACGTGCCAAAAGTGCCTGCCCAATGGTGTTGTTTATTTTATGTGCGCCTGTATGATTTAAATCTTCACGCTTCAAATAAATCTGTGCACCACCGACTTCAGCGGTGAGATGTTTTGCATGATAAAGTGGGGTGGCACGACCGACGTAGTTTTTCAGTAGATCCAAGCGTTCAGCCTGAAATTCAGGATCATCCCACGCCTCTATAAATGCTTGCTCAATCTCTTGCAAAGGTTGCATAAGCGTTTCTGCAGCAAAGCGACCGCCAAATAATGTCCCATTTGCTTCGAAGTGGCCGCCTGCATCAGGAGCATGGGTGATGTTTAAATCGTATGTAAAATCTGTTGTCATGCTTTCTATATTCCCTTATCAGCCGCCTGTACGGCTGTTACAAAATAATGCATTTTATTATAATCTTTGATGCCAGGCGCAGTTTCAACCCCCGAAGATACATCCAGTGCAAACCATTGGCGATGAGAAAGTGCATTTTTTACATTCGTAATATTCAGCCCACCAGCCAATATCAACGCTTGATCATGTGTGAAACCATGCAG
>JAUZQS010000256.1 GCA_030950875.1 Mariprofundaceae bacterium
GCAAGGCCGCGCAGATCGGGTACGATGCCGCCATCATCGCCTGCCATCAGTGCCAGCACGCGGCCAATCGGCAGGCCATCGCTCTCAATGCGTGTTGCAAGATATTTAGCACCCAAAAACTCGGCGACGCTACGATGCACAGGATTCCGCAACTCTTCACCATCACTCTGAAATAGATTGGTTTTCAAAGCCGCAAGCAATACGCTGTGGTGTTGCGGTAAATCTTTCCAACATGGGTGCTGCTCATCCGTTCGCGCTTGATCGAGTGAAAACCCGGCCTTGCTTGATAACAGCTGGATAGCGCACAAATATCCTGCGGCACTGAGCATATCACTGACAGGGAACGCGCTATCGCGGTTTGCCGAACGATGCTCGGGATTGATTTCACTGACGAGTTTGTCAGATGCCATGGCATAAACCTGTGTGCGGCTTTGCGGCCAAACATCACCACCCGCTGCATCGACCAACAGGTTCAATGTTTGCGGGTTGTGTAGAAGCTCATCCAATCCGTGTTCACGAGCCTGGCGGATGAATGCCTCCACATCGGGGCCTTGTGACTTGTGACTGAGGATTTCAGCAATGTCATCACCACTCAAAGGATCAAGATGCAGGGCAGCCATCTCGCCATCTGGCGATACACGTTTTAAGGCATTGGTATCGCTCTCCCCCAGCCAGTCCGCTTCACGGCATGACAGCCGAAAACTTGGTCGCCCCAATCTGTCCAGGTGCTTGCGAATATAATCAATCGGCGTCCTTCCATCACCTCCATCTGCGCGCATCTCGTCCAGCCCATCAATAAACAGCGTCTTGCCCTTGAGCTCATCGCCCGGATCGAAGGTGGCAAAGTCGCGAGCTCTGATATATTCGCCGCCAGATGCTGTTGCCTCTCTATCAAACGATTCAGTTTTGCCTGCGCCTGGATCGCCCAGCAGCACATAAGCGGGTAGGTCGCGATATTCCTCCAGTGGGCGGCATTCTTCTCGTGAATTCTCCTTCTTACGTGTGCAAGTACGCTGAACAAGGAATGGCGTTTGTGGATTACTCAAAGCCAGTGCTCCGCTGGATAGGAGAGAAACTCAACAAGAGGAATACCACCATCACTAACCAGAAGTTTTTTGCAATTCCCATGCTTCTTTTCGAACAGGTCAAGGCCTTTCACAAAACCAGATGCGGCACCACTTTTTACCTCTATAGCAGTTATCTGGTTTCCTCGTTCAATCACGAAATCGACTTCATTTGAGCTTTCACGCCAATAATACAGGCGACAATCAGGCAATCCCGAATTGTATAAATGCTGACCGACAGCACTCTCCACCACTCTACCCCAATAGGTACGATCTGCTTTGGCTTCAGCTTTGGTGTATTCGGAAGTAGCTGTCATCAAGGCATTGTTCAAAACATTAAATTTAGGCGGTGAAGCTCGACTCCTGATATGTTGTCTCTTGTAATATTTCTGCAGTCCGACAAGAAGACCTGCATTACCAAGCATCTCAAGATAGTGAGCCAATGTAGTCGTGTTTCCTGCGTCTTGAAGATGTCCACGCACATTATCCAGTGCGACGATCTGTCCTGAGTAAGCGGAACCAATATAGAAGAGTTGTTTTAGCAGTGCTGGTTTATCAACTCTTGTCATCTCGAAAATATCTTTCTCGATACTCGGTTCGATAAGGCTCCCAGTAACATAATTGCGCCAGCGGGGCTCATCCCGAATGAAAGCTGCAGAGCCCGGATATCCTCCAAAATAAAGATAATCATCCAGATCGAAGTCGAAAGCTTCGTGCATTTCCATGAATGACCAGTGAGTAACACGGATGAGTTCGTAGCGCCCGGCCAAGCTTTCACTCATTCCCTTATACATTAATAATGGCGATGATCCGAGCAAAACAACATGTAAGTTCAGCCCTTCGGCGCGATCAGCATCCCACAAGCCTTTCACGGCCTCCGACCAATCAGGGAGCTTCTGAATTTCGTCGAAAACAAGTATGTGACCATCTTCAGATTGTCGTGCAGCGATGCGTGCGCGCTTCCATTTTCCGATCAGCCAAGCGATGTCGCGCACATCTGAACTATGATCGTAGCTGTTACTGGTGGTAATCGTATATCTGGATTTTTGTTCTTCGTCTGGTCGATCTACAGGCACAAAGCAGTAGTGATCAGGCCTGAATTCAGACAGGGCATGGCGCACAATGGTGGTTTTCCCGACCTGACGTGGGCCAGCAATAAACAATAGAAGTCTAGGGAGCTCTTTAAGCCGATTTAAGAGAAGGGAAACTTCCTTACGTTGATATGAACCTACACCCATAATTACTCCATTGAGTTAATTTACTCAGAAAGGTAATATGGCATATTAAAGATTGCAAGACATCATTTTAACGTGCACAGGAGCCTTGGTTTGCTTCGCGCATTTCCAACCCGCTATCTCTGCTATAAACCATTCATCATATTTACATAATACTGCATCGCAGCTTTATATTGTCTCATGGCTTTGTCATGTGATTTGCCTATTTCAGTCAGCCTCTTTAGAGCCTCGGCCATATCTTCATTCGAGCCGATATTCTTAGAGCTTATACTGATACCCAAGAGTTTGGATACAGCGTTGAGCGCCTTGATGGTGTCTTCCACCGTCTCATTACCTTTAAGCTTGGTCTTTTTTAAATAACCTTCAAATTCTGCTTGATACTTAACCAATTTAACTCCCGAACGACGTCCATTAAAAAAATATGGCGGCCTTGTTTATTTCTCTATTCAGCCGCCATATCCTCAAAACATTTTACTAAACTTACAGCTTACCCATCTTCGGCAAATCACCCACAAGTGGCGCTAAATAATCAAGCCAAGCTTGGGTCACATCATTGCCCGCGTCATTGATATACTCATCTTTTAACGATGTGGCTTCACGTGCAACGGTTGAAAGTGGTGTTACAAAATAATCACTCTCATAAGGAACACTACTCAAGCGGCGAATCGCTACTGAACCATTGGTGCCCAAGGTAATGGCATGCTCCACACCAAAGCCACCCACTTCACGTGCTTCTTTGGCATCCACAGTAGAAACAACCGTCGGAAAGCTGCGTTGCAAATAACCGAATGTGTCGGCACGAACACGCGCCCCTTTTGGCAAGGCTTCTTTGACCAAGGCAGACAAGGCATCTCCCAAAGCGCCTGTGCCTGAAAGCTGTAAATTACCATGCGAATCTTTTTCGCCACTTGTGGCAATCGGGTTACCATCTGCATCGACAATACCTTCCGATACTGCGACCACACAGCGACCATGTTTTTCAACTTGCGCCACCACATCTGCTTTGAATTGTTCAATATTGAATACTTTTTCAGGCACATAAATCAAATGTGGGCCATCACCTTCATGCTGACGGGCTAAAGCGGAAGCTGCGGTTAAGAAGCCAGCATCGCGTCCCATTACAACATTGATTTTAACACCTGATAAGGCGTTATTATCACGGTCATCACCCATAAATGCCAAGGCCACAAAACGTGCTGCTGAGGCAAAACCTGGGCAGTGATCAGTCACTTTTAAATCATTATCAATGGTTTTAGGAATATGAATGGTACAAAAATCATAGTTTGCCTCTTTGGCCATTTCAGAAATGATGTAGGCAGTTTCTGCTGAATCATTACCACCAATATAAAAGAAGAAACGCACATCGTTCTTCTTGAACACTTCAAAAACTTTCTCACATTCTGCTTTACCCGGCTTCAAGCGAACCGACCCCAAAGCAGCTGCGGGTGTATTGGCAACATCTTCAAGTTGCTCCAACGATTGTGTTGTTAAATCAATAAAATCTTCGGCCATAATGCCTGCAAGACCGTGTCTTGCGCCAAGAATCCCTGTAATCGCATCTTGCTGACGTGCCGCCAGTACTGCACCAACCAGTGACTGATTAATTACCGCAGTTGGACCACCTGACTGTCCAATAACCATTTTTCCCTTGAGCATAACCTCTCTCCTTATTAGCGTGAAACAATTGAATAGTAAATTACTATATTTCCGCAGCATAACAGCAGGAGCAAGCATTTGGCACCCGATATTCAAAAAGTCACCCACATCGCCCAAGAAGCGAGCGAAAGGATTCTCCTTCCTGGGTTTAAGAAACAGGGCAAAGTATCAACCAAGGATGATGGCTCCGTAGTTACGGAAACCGACTTAAAATGCCAAGACTTTCTACAAAAAGAACTTTCTTTACTGGCACCCAATATCGCATTCTTGGGCGAGGAAATGACCCAAAAAGAACAATTAAGCTGTCTTCAGTCAAATGAATCTTTCTGGTGCGTTGATCCCTTGGATGGAACAAGTAATTTTGCCACGCCTATCCCACTATTTGCCATATCTATTGCACTCATTGATCAAGGAAGGCCTATATTAGCCTGTATTCACGACCCCATTCGTCAAGAAACTTTCACTGCCATTCAAGGTCAAGGCTTTTACCTTAATCAACAGCCTCTTAAAAATCACTACGCCGAACAATTATCTCAAGCTGTTGGCTTTGTCGATTTCAAACGTTTAACGCCATGCCTTGCCAGTAAGCTTGCTACAAAAAAAATATACCGCAGCCAGCGTAATATTGGTAGTTGCGCACTTGAATGGGCATGGCTTGCAGCAGGCCGAGGGCAATTTATTATTCATGGTCAGGAAAAACTTTGGGATTATGCGGCTGGCAGCCTGTTAGCCGAAGAATCTGGATGTAAAGTAACTAACTTTATGGGGCATCACCCTTTTGAGCACCCTCAACTGAGCAGCCCTATTGCCGCTGCCCATCCTTCGATTCACAATCAACTCCTTTCAAGCCTAATGGTATAAACGATATGTTATAAAAAAAACATTAGCCGTGTATCGCCAGTCGCTTTTTCAAGCTAATTCCGCTAGCGTGCCGCCGCATTAGTTGTTTTTCTTAAAAATAATGGGAGGGAAACCAATGAATACAGTTGCAGATCTTAAAATTGATCTCGTAGAAGTTTGTGAAGCCGCAGCACGTGCTTGCGCACCTTTTGTAGGCTCCGGCAAAAAAGATGAAGGTGATGGCCTAGCTGTTGATGCTATGCGCACCCGCATCAATCAGGTTAAAATGAAAGGCGTTATTGTGATCGGTGAAGGCGCTAAAGATGAAGCGCCTGCCCTTTATGATGATGAAGAAGTAGGTGATGGTCGTGGTATTGGTGTGGATATTGCTGTTGACCCCATTGAAGGCACAAACTTATTTGCTCGTGATGCAGCTGGCTCCATTGTAACTTTGGCAGCAGCGCCTGCTGGCACAATGTATCGCCCTGGTGCATGTTTC
>JAUZQS010000257.1 GCA_030950875.1 Mariprofundaceae bacterium
GATCATTATGCTTACAGCACGTAAGAATGAAGATGATGAAGTGAAGGGCTTTGATGCAGGTGCTGATGATTATATTGGTAAACCAGTTGAACCATTAAAGCTGCAAGCGCGTATCAAAAAGACATTGAATTTGTATCAACACATTATGGCTAGAAGCAAAGGAAAACAATAATGACGGACAATGCGCATGGCTTGAATCATGGAGCACAACAGGATTGGGTGGAAGGGTTGCTCATCGGCTTGGCTGACCACAAGGTGTTTATTCGCTCCTCTGAAATCAAAGAGGTGTTGCGCCCTGTTGCATTCACTGTTGTTCCGATGGTGCCTGAACATGTGATAGGATTAGCCAATATTCATGGGCAGGTTGTATGCATTATCGATGCCGGTGGCGTGAGTGCGTTGCCATTGTGCAATCGAGAAGTTACCGAGCGCACGCGTTTTTTAGTATTGCACCATCCGGTGATGCATATTGCTCTTTGGGTGGATGATATACATAAAACACAACGCAGCAATGCCACAGAACTTGCCAATAGCGAAAAAAACAATGACAGTGTTTGTCGTATTGAGCTTGATGGCATCGCCTGCGACTATTTACAATGCATGAAACTGTTGGATTGCGATAGCTCAACCGATGCCATTGACATAGGGAGATATAAAGCATGAACACAGTCAGCCATAAAAAAACTGATGCTACAGAGCCTCTTGCAAAACTCATGAGCGGCGATTGGCTTCTCGACTCCGGCACATTGCCAAGTTGGAGTCACCATGCCTCCCCATCCATCCTGAAAATGCACTCGAAGTGGGATTATCTGTCTGCGTGCGTTCACGCACAGGCAGGTCACTCATCCCCCCAGCGTTTGACGGAAGCATCAGAAAGCTTGCAGCATATGACCTGATTCGACGAATCCAATGACTACCTTTGATGTGAGTATATTTTTACCAGAATTTTTTGATGAATCTGCAAGCCGCTTGCAATCGATTAACCAAAAGCTGGTATTGCTTGAAAAAAGTGCGCTCAATGATTCTGAACTGATTCAATTGCGGCGTGATGTGCATACGATTAAAGGCTCTGCACAAATGTTTGGTGTGCAGGATATTAGTGAACTATGCCATGTGTTTGAAGATGCGTTGGATTATATCACCTCAGCTAACAAACATGTATTGCCGATGATCCAATTCTTATTTGATTTGCATGATGATTTGCATAGCAGATTGAAATATCCTGATGCTAAGGTGCGTTTGGATGTTGCTTTAAAACAAATGCAATACCAACACATCAAGCAAACCTTGAAGGTGGCTGTTGCGACTAAACAAGAGCCAACAGTTGCAGTTAAAAAAGTCCAACGTAAAAAGAAGCGTAAAGTATCACATAGCCTTATTGCTACTGTGATGAATAGCGTGCAAGAGCCCTTGATGCAGACTGCGGCTGGCAAAATATATGACACAAGTCAGGCCAAGGCAAAAGAGCCTGAAGCAAAACAAACCGAAGTAGCTAACATTGAATTTCGACCCGTCACTACGGCTTTGGATATGGCTTCCACAGTGATGAATCAAGGGTCAGGTAGCTTTTTACATGTCGATCGTAAACGTTTATCGGATCTTTCTAATCAAATTGTAGAATTGGCTTCATTGCAACTGCGTGATAATGCTCCGGAACAACAATTGCAGCATATCGTGCGTGATTTTCGTGATATGAAAGACAACATATCCGATCAAACCAACGATCTGTCTGCAGGGATGGCTGTGCAAGCGAGCCTTGATCATCATTTGCGTCAAATGCAGCAATGCAGTGATGCGCTGCGTCAGCAACAATTGCGTGCATCCCAGATGTTGCATGGGGTTCGTGATCAAATGCTGGGGCTTATGTTACGGCCTTTGCATGGGGTATTTGCCATTTTCCCACGCACCGCTCGTGATATTGCCAAGCGGCATGGTAAAAAAGTACAATTGCTGATTACCGGAGATGCCATTGAAATGGATCAGGTCTCGGCTAAAGCTCTCACAGAACCATTGATACATTTAATCAATAACGCTATAGCCCATGGTCTCGAATCCCCGCAACAACGCTTAGCAAAGGGTAAACCAGAAAATGGACAAATTACTATTCAGGCTGTGCAAAAGGGTAATCTTATTTGTCTGGATGTGATTGATGATGGGCAGGGGATTGATAAGGATAAGATCAAACGAAAAGCCCTTGCTGATGGCTTGATACATGCCTCGGAATGTGAAAATATGGATGATGATCAAATTCAGGCGTTGATTTTCACACCCAGTTTTTCAAGTCAGGAAAAAGTCACAGGATTGGCAGGTCGAGGTATGGGAATGTCGGTGATACAAGCTGTTATGCGTGAATTAACCGGCAGCGTACAGGTGGATAGTCAGCCAGGCTTGGGTAGCCGCGTTCGCATGATCTTTCCAGTTAGCACAACAGTGCAACAGGCCACATTATTTCGTATTTCTGAGCAACGTTTCGCCATATTATCCAACTTAATTGCATATAAAATACCCTTGCAAGAGCAGCAAATAGAAACAGGGAATACCGCTTATCGTGATGGGTATATTGAATATCAGGGGCATCATGCTGCGCTTATTGATTTGCGATCATCAACAGATAAACATATATCGGAATCGAGAAACAGTAAGCATGCCTGTATATTGATTGTAGAGTATATTGAAGGTTTTCTTGCTCTGCTGGTTGATGAGGTGCTGGCTGAGATAGAGGTTATGGTTCGTGATATTGATCCTTATCTCAAACGTTATCAGCCGGTTGCTTTGATGGGATGTACGATTATTCACGATGGCACAGTGCAACTGCTGTTGGATCCAAATGGCTTAAAAGCATTATGCAAGCATACTAATCTAGATTCTCAAAGGAAGTGAAACAATGACAGGTGATTTTGATCTCAATGATGAAAAGAATATAAAAGCCATGGGTTTGGTGCGTGGCTTGCTGGAATATATTGGCGAAGATGTCCAACGTGAAGGCTTGCAAGAAACACCTGCGCGCGTGTTGGCTGCTATGGCTGAGCATTTCTCAGGATATCAAGAAGACCCTCGTGAACATCTTGTCAAAACCTTTGAGGAGGTTGAGGGCTACGATGAAGTTGTACTGGTCTCAGATATTGATGTGCATAGCCATTGTGAACATCATATGGTTCCCTTTGTTGGCAAAGCACATGTTGCTTATATTCCAAGGGATCGGGTGGTTGGTATATCCAAGTTGGCGCGTGTGGTGGATGGCTATGCCAAGCGTTTGCAAGTGCAAGAAAAACTCACCATGCAAATTGCCAATGCGATTGAAGATGTATTGGCTCCGAAAGGTGTGGCTGTGATTATCCAATGCCAACACTTTTGTATGTGTCACCGTGGCATCCATAAACCGAACTCATGGACAACCACATCCAAATTAACCGGCTCATTCCTAAAAAACCCATCGTCGCGGTTGGAACTCTTTCAACTCATTGGAATGCAAAAATAATACGACCCAACCTTTTCTCTCGCCAAGACGCAAAGAACGCCGTAACTACTCAGGGGATGACCTGAGTAGCGCCTCACCCCGCTATGCGGCATCCAATCTGAGAATAACAAAATCAAGCACTTACGATTCTGTTATTCAAGAGTTAAAATTAAGGAGGTATTGAAATATCTGCGAATGCTCTTTCGATCCGTCTGCGCGTCTCTACCTTACAGATAAATGTCTGGTACGGGGAAAATGTGGGAGTGAGCGTTGATATAGCACTGGGTTTAGCACTATCTTTCAATAACACTCCAGAATTCTGGCTTAATCTTCAAGCTGCATATGACCTGAATTCGTATCACGATTGCGCTTATGATATGAATTCAGAAATGGAAAATATAGGGTAACTACTCAGGTCATCCCCTGATTTGCCCGATTTCTGCGTCAAAAACACTCAAGTGCATGAGCACACTACGTTTTTTTCTTGAACTCGAACAAATCAGGGGCGACCTGAGTAGTTATTATGGAGAGAAAGATGATTTTTAAAACCGTTTCAGTGATTGGATTAGGTTATATCGGCCTACCTACCGCTGCTATTCTAGCTTCCCGAGGCGTTAATGTTATTGGGGTTGATGTCAATGAGAGTGCCGTTGATACCATTAATCAAGGGAATATCCATATCGTGGAACCCGATCTGGATATTATTGTCAGGGCTGCTGTACAAACTGACCAATTAAAGGCGACAACTATTCCGGAAGCTGCTGATGCTTTTATGATTGCCGTACCAACTCCGTTCAAGGAAAACCACCAACCGGATCTTTCCTATATCGAAGCGGCAGCGAAAGCTATCGCCCCTGTTTTGGAAAAGGGTAATCTGGTGGTGCTTGAATCCACCTCGCCAGTAGGAGCAACAGAAAAGCTCGCTACATGGCTGGCAGATGCGAGGCCTGATCTGAGCTTTCCAATTGATGGAACTGAACATGCAGATATCAGCATTGCCTACTGCCCAGAAAGGGTACTCCCCGGTTATGTGCTTCAGGAGCTGGTTTCCAATGACCGGGTTGTGGGTGGGCTTAGTAACGAATGCGCCCAAAAGGCCGTTTCCCTTTATGAGATTTTCGTGAAAGGTGTCTGCCATATTACCAACGCCAGAACTGCCGAAATGGCAAAGCTGACCGAAAACTCGTTCAGAGATGTCAACATTGCATTTGCCAATGAGCTCTCTCTTATCTGTGACACACTGAAGATCAATGTGTGGGAGCTTATTAAGCTCTCAAATCGCCATCCCAGAGTAAATATTCTTAATCCTGGGCCTGGGGTAGGTGGACACTGTATTGCAGTAGACCCATGGTTTATCGTGAGTTCTGATCCCGAGAATGCAAAAATCATAAGAACTGCCCGGGAAGTAAATGATGGTAAGCCGAGTTATGTGATCGATTGTGTTAAAAAAGCGGCTGATCGATTTAAAGCTCCGATCATTGCTTGTCTTGGCTTGTCATTCAAAGCCGATATTGATGATCTTCGTGAGAGCCCTGCCGTTGCAATTGTGGAAACGCTTGTGGAAGAAAAAGTCGGTGAATTGTTGGTGGTCGAGCCCAATGTGGAGCACCTACCTAAATCTTTGGACGGAAAAGTGAAAAAAGTCGACCTGAATGTTGTTTTGAAAAAGGCAGATATTATGTTACTACTTGTAGATCATAAAGAATTCAAGAGCATGGATAAGTTGCAGTTTAACGGTAAGGTCGTGATTGATACTAGAGGGATTTGGGAGTAAGCATATGAAAATTGCAATTGCGGGTGTTGGATATGTGGGATTATCTAACGCGGTGTTGTTATCTCAGCATCATGAGGTTGTTGCTTTGGATATTGTTCCAGAGAAAGTTGAATTGTTGAACAGAAAGCAGTCGCCTATTCAGGATGCGGAAATTGAAGAGTATCTACAAAACAAGGAACTCAATTTTCGGGCGACAATAGATAAGTATGAAGCATATAATGGCGCTGATTTTGTTATAATCGCCACCCCAACTGATTACGACTCCGAGACTAATTTCTTCAATACCAGTACAGTTGAATCTGTGATTTCTGATGTGATGGAGATCAATCCACAGGCGGTGATGGTTATCAAATCTACGGTTCCTGTTGGGTTTACGGCTTCTGCACGAAAGATATTTAATTGTGATAGACTTATTTTTTCGCCCGAGTTTTTGCGTGAAGGAAATGCACTGTATGATAATTTGCATCCCTCACGTATTATTATGGGAGAAAAATCTAAACGTGCTGAAACATTTGCGAATTTATTAAGAGAAGGTGCTATTAAAGAAGATATATGCGTATTATTCACGGATTCTACTGAAGCTGAAGCGATTAAATTATTTTCCAATACTTATCTCGCGATGCGAGTATCCTATTTTAATGAGTTGGATACTTATGCTGCGGTACATGAACTGGATAGTCGTCAGATTATTGAAGGGGTTAGTCTTGATCCCCGAATTGGTGGCCATTATAATAATCCGTCATTTGGTTATGGCGGTTATTGCTTGCCTAAAGATACCAAGCAGTTACTGGCCAACTACAGTAATGTGCCGCAAAATCTTATTCATGCCATTGTTGAAGCTAACAATACGCGTAAGGACTTTATTGCTGATGAAATTATTAAACGTAAACCGAAGGTTGTTGGTGTTTATCGGCTAATTATGAAAGCAAACTCAGATAACTTTCGTGCCTCTAGTATTCAAGGGGTTATGAAGCGCATCAAAGCCAAAGGTATTGAAGTTATTATTTATGAGCCAATATTTGATGATCCTGAATTCTTTCATTCTCAGGTGATCAAGGACCTCTCCATATTTAAAGAGCAGTCTGATGTTATTGTCGCAAATCGTATGGTGGATGACCTTTGTGATGTCAAAGATAAGGTTTATACTCGTGATCTATATGGGAAGGATTAAGCATAATGTTGAGGAATGAGAAGTTGAAATATTTAGTAACAGGAGCAGCAGGGTTTATCGGAAACTTTGTTGCAGAACGGTTGTGTCAACAAGGTCATGAAGTTATAGGTCTTGATAACTTGAATGATTATTATGATCCAAACCTTAAGCTGGCACGCCTACAGCGTATTGAATATTTAAAAAGTTTTCATTTTATAAAAATGGATATCACAGATCGTGAGGCCATGTCCGAATTGTTTGCTACGGAAGAGTTTGATCGTGTTATTCATTTGGCAGCTCAAGCTGGCGTGAGATATTCTATTGAAAATCCAATGGCTTATATTGATTCCAACATAGTGGGAATGGCTGTGATTTTAGAGGGCTGCCGTCATCATGATGTTAAGCACCTTGTTTATGCATCTTCAAGCTCTGTGTATGGTATGAATAAAAAGGTTCCTTTTACAACTGAAGATCATGTTGATAATCCAGTATCGTTATATGCGGCAACGAAAAAGTCCAATGAGTTGATGGCTCATGCATATAGTCATTTGTATGCACTTCCAACGACAGGACTTAGATTTTTTACTGTTTATGGCCCTTGGGGTCGACCCGATATGGCACCCATGAAATTTACCAAGGCTATTATCGAAGGGCGTTCGATTGATGTGTATAATTATGGTAAAATGCAACGTGATTTTACCTATATTGATGATATCGTTGAAGGTGTTATACGCATTCAAAATGTTATACCTAATGCTCAAGGAGGGGATGATAATGCATGCTCTCCATTGTATAAGCTGTATAATATTGGAAATAGTCAACCGGTTGAGCTGGAAGAATTTATAACATGCATTGAAAACGCATTGGGTAAAAAAGCTATAAAAAACTATATGCCTATGCAGGATGGAGATGTGGTGAGAACGTACGCAGATGTGACTGAATTGGAGAATGAAATAAACTTTAAACCCAACACACTGCTTCAAGGTGGAATAAAAAATTTAGTCGACTGGTACAATGCTTTCTATAAATGATGTGACGCTACAAATAATCAAAAAAAATAGGATAAATATTTTTAAAAGGGAGCGTGGTCTTTGAAAAACCTTAGATCGTTCTTTTTTAAGCATCCTTTTCTTGTGTTGGTGTTATTTATTGGCCCATTTTCTAATACGCCACTGCTTAGCGTGAATATTTTGGGGCTTCCAGGCATGAAGGTTTTTAATCTGCTAAGCCTTGCTTTGATGCTATCATGGATTTTAAAGGGTGGGCGTATTATACATTTACGGGGGACTATAGAGACAAAGGCAATGCTTTTTTTGTTTGCTATTGTTTTTTTGTACTCCATTGAATTTTTTAGATCACTAAGTAACTATGATTTAATTGACAGTCGTTATCTAGGAAGGTTTCCAGATTCGCCGTTAGGATTTTTTTTTTCTTATTGGGTTAAAAATGTATTATATATAATTCCCTTTGTTTATATTTTACAACATATTCATGAAAAGATAGAAGCCAATGTGTTGTTGATGTTTTTGATGGCTTCCTACCTGTGTTTTGATAGCGTCTCAATGTATGCTGGTTATGGTGTAGCTACTTCGGGTTTAGATAGGGAAGCATTACTGTTATCTTTTATGGGTACTCTTGGTATGCACTATAATAATGCATCTACTCTTATCATGATTGGAATTCCCATTGCTATGGGAATAGTATATCAGTTTGGAATAAAATATTCAGGTGTTTTGTTGTTTATGTTCATTAGTCTCTTCCTTGCTGGTTCTCGGGGGGCGATGGTGGGAGCTATTGCGGGCTGTATTGTTGTGTTTTTGATGGGCAATAAAATGAGTAAAAAATTATTTTTTTTGATTCTTATCATATTTCCAATGGTTTTATTTTCTGATTCATTAGGCCAATTCTTAACTGGAGGTGTTTCTGATGGCTCGGCTGATGAAATGTCATCAGGGCGTATGAGCAGCATGTGGGTTCCTATAATGAATGAACTTTTTGGAGATGCCTATAAATTGTTTTTTGGTTTAGGATTGCTTGGAATTATCCAAACAGATGCTTATGTTTTCGATCCGTTCTTTTTTCAAGCAGTTCATGCACATAATGCTTATATAAACTTGTTGCTGAATGCTGGTCTGGTTGCTTTTATACCTTTTTTAGTAGTAGTTTTTATTTTTATTAAGCGTTCTCTGAGGCAGGGACAAGCAATTGCTGAACCAGCTTACTATGGCTTGATTGGCAGTGTGGTGGCATATCTGGCGGCATCTTTTTTTGGGCGACACTTTCTTCTTGATTTTGATAATATGTTGTTATTCCCTATTATTGCTTTGATCGTTGTTTATATCAGATTGGAGAAGCTTCGTGATAAAGAGTAGCTTATTTAATAGTAAAGAGCCTCTTGCAACACTCTGGGTGGATGAGTGGCCTGCCTGTGCGTGAACGCACGCAGACAGGCAATCCCACTTCGAGTGCATTTTCAGAATGGAATGAGGGACATGGTGGTTCCATGTATCGAAATTCCACCCTGGAAATACGCCGGAGTGGGGAAGCCAATCGCCGCTCATGAGTGTTGCAAGTGGCTCTAAAGTGTATAATTTAAACGCGATAGGTGAGGCTGATGGTTAAGCAATGTAAAAAAACATCGTTTTGTTTTGTGGGATTGACAAACCTTCCTGTCCTTGCCCCCGAATACAATAAACATGAAATGGGAGGGGCTCAATTACAACAGACACTTATGGCAAAAGCATTGGTTCAAAGAGGCTACGAAATTTCTATGGTTGTGGCCGATTATGGGCAAGACGACGGTGCAATATGGGATGATATAGTTACATATAGAGCATATCGTCTTGATGCTGGGTTGCCAGTTTTGCGTTTTATTTATCCTCGCTGGGTCGAGGCATGGAGAGCACTTAAACGGGCGAATGCTGATGTGTATCATGTTACTTGTTCTGGTATGTTGGTTGGGCTTGTTGTGTTGTTTGCGCGGCGCTATGGCCGAAAAGTAATTTTTAGAGCGGCGCATGACGATGACTGTAACCCTAACAGGTTACTCATGAAATATTTCAGAGATAAGAAGCTCTATGAATATGGTTTGAGGCGTGCTGATTTGGTTACCACACAAAGTAAGAAACAAGAAAAAATGATGATGGATTATTATAATATCGTATCATTGACTTTACCATCATTGGTGGAACAAACTGATTGTGTGAAGGGCTTTAAGAAACGTACTATTCCAGTGTTATGGGTGAATTATATAAGATCATACAAGCGTCCGGCTTTGTTTTTAGATCTTTCAGAAAAACTTCCAGATGTGGAGATGCACATGATTGGGGGCTTATCGGATGGCTTTGCAGATCTCTATCCTGACATTTGTGATAGATCAAAGAAAATAAAAAACTTATTTTTCCATGGGCAAGTTCCATACCATGATGTTAATGATTATTATTCACAGGCAAGAGTATTGGTAAATACATCTGAGAGTGAAGGGTTTTCTAATTCGTATCTTCAGGCCTGGGTGAGAGGTGTCCCCGTTGTAACATTTATCGATCCTGATGGTGTTATCGAACGTGAGGGGCTTGGTAAGTGTGTACATGATTTTGATGAAATGTTAGATGCCATAAGGCTGTATGTCACAAATGAAAATGAATGGGCATGTGTTAGTAAACGTTGTCAATCTTTTATGGCTAATGAGTTCGGAGAAGAAAAAGCTATGGGTCCTTTTATCCGTGCAGTGGAGAGAATTACTTCTTTATGATGCAACTCACTTTAAGTTTTAAATCCATTATAAAAAAAATAAGATCTATTTGCTCTTTTTATATAGCAAATAGAACCTTAAATCATCTTCAAAATATCCGAGAATATGAGCTTGATATGGTCATTGATTTTCTACCATCAGAGGGACGCCTGCTTGAGATAGGTGCTGGTACTGGGTGGCAAGCTGATAGGTTGAGTTCCCTAGGTTATAATGTGAGCGCAATCGATATTGAATCAAGTAATTATATGGAAAGCCGTATATATCCAGTGCTTGATTATGATGGTGAAAAGCTACCTTTTAATGATAATGAATTTGATATCATATTTAGTTCCAATGTTTTGGAGCATATCCCACATATTTATGAGTTTCAAAATGAAATTCATCGGGTGCTTAAGCCAAACGGCATTGTATTGCATGTTTTACCATCAAGTAGTTGGAGATTTTGGTCTAATATTTCGGAAATGCTAAGAACATGGAAGCTTCCTCAAGTTCATGGTGAACATGCAAAAAACGCAATTTCGGAGATTTATTATTTCAGTCGCTGGCGATGGTCACGGTTATTTTATGAGGCAAGTTGGAATATTGAATGTGTGAGTTCAAATAGGCTTTTCTATACAGGCTCTTCAATCATGGACTCTCGGTTGAGTATATCCGTGCGGAAGAGCTTAAGTTATGTGTTGGGGGGGGGGGCATGTAATATCTTTGTTTTGCGAGGAAAGGCTGAATGATGAATCCAAGAACAACAAAAACAACCAATAATGAGATGAAATGCCTAGGAGGCTGTCCGAGAATAGAAAGACCTACTGCGAAATCCCCATATTGGCCATGATTTCCGTTTATTTTCGTTACATAGACCCTGCTATTCGCCTTAAACAGCCGAAAATCATGACTCAACATGGGAATCCCTCGCTACGGCCTCTATTCTCGGACAGCCTCCTAGATGCTTCATCCTCTAGGTTTTATGATCTGGATATTTATAGATTCATGGCGACATGGATTGTTAGTTGTTTAATTACTTTCTTCTATCTGATTATGATTGCAACAGCATATAGGAAAACAAGTTTGATTAATAAACAATGGATGCTGACTATAGGGGCTTTAACTTACCCATTGTATTTAATTCATCAAAATATTGGCTTTATGTTTTTTAGCGTTTTTGGTGGGAGTGTAAATAAATATGTTCTTTTGTTGA
>JAUZQS010000258.1 GCA_030950875.1 Mariprofundaceae bacterium
ACGCACAATCACATCCACTTCAGCAGCACTTCCGCTTAACATTGGAATTTTTAACTCATCTCCCAAACGATCCACCAAGATTTCTGCCTGCGACTCCTGACTATCAAGCCAAGCATCACGCTCCATATCCAAAATAACCAAGGCCAACACCAACACTGCTGTTGCAACAGCAAAGCCCACCAACATCGTCCAACGCCAACGCAAAGGGAAACGCGGCGCATCATTCACATCCACATACACAACATCATTCATGACAATGCTTTAAAGCCAAAACACGCTGTCTATTCATCTTTATCTCCAACCACACAGGCGCGACCACAATCTTTTGCCTCATACAAACGGTGATCCACTGTTTCCAGCAATGCTTCAATATGCTGCTGTACATCTCCTCCATCGCCTCCATCTTCCACAGACAACCCTGCCACGCCCGCAGAAAAACTTATCTCCAGTGTCTCTCCACCTGCTAAAACCACAGGCGTTTCCTGCACACGTTTCAGCCACTGCTGTGTTGCTAATCGTGCAGCAGCAGCACTTGTATGCGGCAACAAAACAATAAACTCTTCACCACCCCAACGCCCGAGCACATCTGCAGTACGTACACTTTGCTGCAGTTCGCGTGATATCTGCTTTAAAACAAGATCTCCCGCTGTATGGCCATGGCAATCGTTCACGCGTTTAAAATAATCTAAATCAATCAACACTAAAGAGCAATCGAACTTATAACGAATCGCCTGGCTAAGCTCTCGAGACAGCTGATCCATCACATAACGCCGATTATATAACCCCGTCAGAGGATCATGGGTTGCTTGGTACTCTAAATCCTTCTTGGCTTCTTTCAAATCCGTTACCATGCGCCAAAGAAGCCTTGCTTCGAGTCCACCAATAACGCCCCCAGTACCTAAAACACTGGAAGCAATCTCTTCAACCATCTCATTGTTGGTAAGGTTAAAAGCTACACAAGGTGCGCTGGCAATTAATGCCGTCTCAACATCTGTGTATATTGGAATACCCTTTGCCTTAGCCTGAACTATCCCTGACGCATCATCATTATGATCAACAACGGCCACAACTTCAGTCAATGGCTCATCATCTAACATCTCTAACATAGCTGTGCCGCCACGGCCGCCACCCAAAATGACAATGCGGCTAGGATCCTCCTTCAAACGCTTCATGCACCTCGCCCCTATACCTTTATAAAATCATCCATGGAACATAAAACATCACCACCTTACTGTCCATAGCTACCATTCTCAGCGTATATTTGTAGACTGCGGTCTTGTTTATTAACCCACACATTAGAGAGTCACTATGCCTATCAACAGCAAACAACGCAAAGCGTTAAAATCCAGAGCTCATCACCTCAAACCAGTCATTCGTATCGGTCAACATGGTGTTTCTGAAGGTGTTATTACTGAAACCAACCTTACCCTTGATACCCATGAGCTAATCAAGGTTCAAATTCAGCAAAGCGATCGTGATGAACGTCACGCCGCTATCGAGGCGTTATGCCAGCAAGCCAATGCAGAGCTGATTCACTCTATCGGGAAAATTTTTATCATTTATCGTCAATCCAAAGATCAGCCTAAAAAATGAGCCCCCGCTCTGACAAAATACACGCTATTTTAACGCAAGCATTTAGCCCTAGCTCATTACAAGTCGAAGATGAGTCTTGGAAACATGCTGGGCATGCTGGTGTAAAAGAAAGCGGCGGTGGGCACTTTGTTGTCCATATCTCTGCGGAAGTTTTTTCCGCCAAGCCCCGAATTGCCTGCCATCGTATGATAAACCAGGCGCTTAAAGATCAGTTCGGGCCAATGATTCATGCCTTAAGCATTCATGTTAAATAAAAATAACACTATTTAATCAATAGTTTACATGCTATTCCTATCATAAAAGACGTTACAAAACGGCTGTTCCGAAACAAGATGGCTTTATTCTTGCGTATAATAATTCTATAATGTTATTCATAATGGAGTTGACATGAAAATTCATCAGAATCGCAATATCAACACATCAAGCACAACACGACGAAAAAAAGTTGATAACAATAAATTTGGCTCGCTATTCGCATCAGAAATGAATGCCAACACAGCAACCCAAGAGGCATCCTCAGAGGAGCATCACAAAGAAACAGCCACACCTGAACAACAACGCGCAGTATTCAAACAGGCTACTGAATTGTTGGATCAAGCCCTAGAGCAATGGGAAGTTGATGGTATACTCACAGAAAATACGATCACTTCCATTCAACAAGCTCGCCAACAACTAGGCTTATTATCCTCACAAGACCCAGCACTTGCTCAGGCGGAAACCATTCTTGCAGTCGAATCAAAACGCCTGCAAACACTTAATCATTAAGCGAGATTAATTATGCAACAACACCTTGAACAAATCCTTGATGACATGGATATATTGCGCCCTTTTGCACTCCAGAACCAAGAAAATAATGCCGAGCTACGTAGCACCATGCGGCGTATTATACAGCATGTTGAATACCTTCAACGCAACCCTTCGATTAGCCCAACACAGCATCAGTCCATTGTGGCACTATTGGCTCAATTACTGGATGCTGAGCATGGAACACTACTCAAAGGCCACCATGATACAGGGCTATCCGAACAGGATCACCTACAATTACAAACACATGTTGCTGAACGACAAGATATGTTACGGGCAATTCAGCAAGACTGGCCAGCGTTACAAATATTTCTGAGCAACTGTCAAGATTTACTGGGTAAAGCACCAGCCACCAAAGCTGATCTCAGCCAGCAAGTTCGCGAATTAGAAAAAGTCCTACGCGAGCACCTTCACCAAGATGGACAATTACGCACTGAACTTAATCAGTTTATTAATGCTCTGCAAGGCTCCATCGGCAGTGTCTTACATGTGTTGGATGAAGTTGGTGAAGATGCGCCTGAGCTCAAGCAAACTCAGAGTATTCTTCAACATGACCTGCCCGATGATCCTGTAGAAGCTAAAGCATTGTTACAGCAAGCACGTGAAGGACTTGTACAGGCAGGCAAGAAACTAAGTGCTGCAAGTCAAACCATGCATGACAATATGCAACAGCAAGTATCACAAATGACTGACCTCTCAAGTCGACTCAAAGAAGCTGAGCATGCTGCCAGAAAAGATCCTCTTACGGGTCTTGCCAACCGTCGAAAACTTGCAGAATATCTCACATCATTACCACAGGGCATCAGCATTAGCTTCGTCATGATTGATATTGATTTCTTTAAAAAAGTCAACGATCGCTATGGGCATGAAGAGTTGGCTGAAAAGTTCTACGCTCTTGATGTTGAAATCTTAAGAACCCTCGATGTTGCAACCTTCTGCAGCAGGTTGCCGCAGCAGGTTGCCGAACTGTTTGGGGTGCCGCAGACCTGGTTGACCTTTATCGACGATTCGAAGGCAGCACGCTTCGTGCGTGGCAAGGGGGAGACCCTGCTGGTTAAACGTGACAATTTTGTCGCATTGTTCCCCCAACCCGATAGACCGCTGGTGGCCAACGAGAATCTTGCCCCGTACTTCATGCTGTTACCTCCGGCCCGCCGCGAACATTTCAGATCGCTGGCGCTGGTCCCCTTGCATCTGGATGGCGAACTGGTCGGCAGTCTCAATCAGGCGGATCCCGATCCTCGGCGGTTTAATCCAGATTACAATCCCATCTATCTCGAACGCCTGGCGGTCAAGCTCTCCATCGGCCTGTCGAATGTGATCGCTCATGAGCAGTTGCAGCATCTGGCCTATCATGATCCCTTGACGGCGCTGCCGAACCGGCGGGCGATGGAGCGTTTCCTCAACGCCGAACTGGCACGTGTCAAGCGTTATGGCGGTGAAATCAGTGTTGCTTTTTTGGATCTTGATCGCCTCAAGGTTGTTAATGATAGCCATGGCCATGACTATGGTGATGCCTTGTTGAAGTACCTCGCCGATGGACTAAATAAAATGAGCCGTCAGACCGATCTCTGTACCCGTCTGGCGGGGGACGAATTCGTCTTGTTGCTGCCGCAGACCGATCGAGAGAATGCCGAAGGCTTACTGGCGCGGATGGTAGCGCAATTTTTCAAATCACCATTGAAATTCAAGGGGCAGAGTCTTAAAGTGAGTATCAGCTACGGTATCGCCTCCTCGCAAGAAGAACAGCATCCCGCCGCATTGCTTAAGCTTGCCGACAGTCGTCTCTATGAAATCAAACGTCGTAAAAAATCTATTTAATCACAAACCGCTGTTGATGTTGGCGCCCATGCAGGGGTTGACCAACCGCGTGCTACGGCACTGGTTTATCGAACAGGTGGCTCCCAATCTGGTCTTTACCGAATTTGTGCGGGTACAGACCCGTAGCCGCAAGCGTGTAAGCAAGAGTGATCTGGATGAGGTCGGCAGTCACCAAGGAGCGACTCCGTTGGTGGTGCAGATGATCGGCCACGGCGCAGAGCCCTTGTGTGAGGCCGCAGAAGGGTTGGAGATGGCTGGGGCACAGCATCTTAATCTGAATCTTGGTTGTCCCTACGGCCGGATGCAAACGGGTGCGACCGGCGGTGAACTGTTGCGTGAGCCGCTGAAGCTGGCGGCACTGCTGGCAAAGCTGCGCATTCAGATTAAGGGGGATTTTTCTATCAAATGCCGCGCCGGTTATGAGGATCCACGCCAGATCTTCGATCTGCTGCCGGTCTTCGCTGACTGCGGCGTTGACTGGTTGATCCTGCATCCACGTACCGTCGAGCAACGTTATAGTGGCGCAGCAGATCATGACCTGACCGCCGAAGTCGCGGCTCGATGTCCGCTACCGCT
>JAUZQS010000259.1 GCA_030950875.1 Mariprofundaceae bacterium
ATCAATTACACCAAAGACTTCCCAGCCCCAATCGACAACAAATATATGAAAGTTGTAAATGCTGGATATTGGCTTGCCAACACAAACGGCAAGTTATCCCAGTTGGTTTATATCTTGGAAATGACGAATAAGAGGGTATTCTCACAAGATGTCGTTTATACCAAGTCTATATTTTCAAACCCTGAAGATGAAAGCAAGCCTATTATCTATAATGGCACCCTCAATAATGTCCACCACACTGTTAAAGTCACACATGCAACTGTTCAAAACGTCACTTTCAATAAAAAATACCACCTTATCTTTGAAATTTACTCAGATCAGGAGCAAACAGAATTAATCAGTCGTATTGATCAAATCATTGTAGCTCCCGTAGACAACACGACAGGCTGCGTCCAAATATCCAGCGAAGTTCGCAATGATTTATTTTCTGTATTTGCTGGTACAAATATACCAATTGCATGTGATCGATAAAACATGGGGGAAATATATTAAACAACTCAACTATTCATTTCCCCTGATGAGTAACTACCGCATAAGGTCTCAACCTACGCTGTTGACCTAAAGCACTCATTCGGCTCTGGTACTTTTGGATTTATTCTACAGTTTAACACAGCATCCACCTAAAGATATTTGTCAAAAAAACAGTTGCAAAAGCATGCTGTTTCATGTATAAACTCACTATGACTTTAACAGCGAAAGCTGGAGTAAGGAGGCATATATGCTCGGAAGACATCAAAAGACTACAGGTGAAGAAACAACCCTTATCAAGGTACAATGGCGTAAGCTTCGTACATGGCATCTACATGAAAAGAAACGTCTAAAAAGAGCCATGAACAAACGCTTTAGACAAGAAGGTAAAAAAGGCATGCTGTTAAATCAGGTTTCTGTCTAAATAGACTTTTCTTTTGAAAATTCTTAAAAAGCCTCGCTTATGCGGGGCTTTTTTTATGTCCTTCACGTTTCAGAGGAAAGTTACAGAAAATCTATCATACGTTTAGGAAACGGCGCAGTGAAAACAAGCATCTGTTGCGTTATAGGGTGCAACAAGCGCAAGCGCCAAGCATGTAGCATTAAACCTTTTCCACCCAGAACCTTAAATTTCTTCAAGGTTTCTTTTTCCGCATATTTCGGGTCACCCAAAATCGCATGGCCTTCATTTTGCAACTGCACGCGCAGCTGATGGGTTCGCCCACTGTGCGGTTTTAATGCGACCATCGCATAATCGAATCCAGCCTCTTCACACTCCAAGACCACTTGGTAGTCCGTTACCGACTCCTTACCCTCATCATCATCCACAACCATGCGTTCACCCGCAATCGATACACCCTTGGATAATTTTGATTTCATACGAGCCGCATGAGGCTCTGGATGCCCTTGTACCCATGCCAGGTAAGTCTTATCCATATCTCGTTCGCGAAATGACTCAGTCAATGTACGTAAAGCTTGTAAGCTTTTCGCCAAAAGCAAAACACCCGAGGTGTCCCGATCCAAACGGTGTGCCAAACGCAAGTCCGGTAAATCACGCGATACCTTCAATGCCTCAATCAACCCCGCTTCATGACCACTTCCGCCATGCACGACCAAGCCAGCAGGTTTATCAATCACCAACAGCCATTCATCCTCGAATAAAATAGGCATCTGCTCAACTTGCCGCAATAAAAAGGCTGGAATATCACCTTTACACACCTCTTTAACATCATTTTGGCGCAAACTCGCAGGTACAAACACCTCATCATTCACCTGTAAACGATAATCAACTTTACAACGTTTACCATTCACCCGCACATTGCCTTTTCGAATCAAACGCATGATTAGGGTACGCTTTTCATTGCCTAAACTACGCAACAACATACGATCCAAGCGACTGCCATCTTCATCGGAAGATATGCTTATCCGCCCCTTTTCATTGATAAAATTTGCCAAGTGAACTCCTATGCTGTTAGTATCATCGACCGTACAGTTTGTTCCACGCGAACATAATCTGCAAGAAATGATGAAATGATTTGACTGCTCTGACCCTCGCTAGATTGCTTACCCAGCAAACCTAGCGATGCAGCAAACCCGAATACAGTATTTTCGGTGCTTATGTAAGATTATGTTCAATGTGTTGAGCCTGTGCAAAATAAAATACCCGTTTGATGGTTTAACCACTGATATTGGCCACGTCGATGACGTGAAAAGCAATGACCAAGTTGGTGAGATAATGAAAGCATGGCTGTTTTGAATTTTGTTTCTTTACCCATAATTCTCATGCTTTAAGCTGTGTAAAAGCTTCAGGTTTACACACATAAACAAACCCCAAACGGCACAGGAAAGTGCCATGAACGCCATAAAAAAGGTGATGCTAATCAACGCATCCCACGATGAAGAAAGCCGTGTAGCCATTGTTCTCAATGATTACCTGCAAGAGCTAGATATTGAATCAGCTCACAAAGCCTTAACCAAGGGCAATATTTACAAAGGGACAGTTACCAAAGTTGAAGCCAGCTTACAGGCTGCTTTTGTAGAATACGGATCTGCTAGACAAGGTTTTTTACCCTTAAACGAAATCCATCAAGATTTTTGGAAAGAAGGTGCAGATAAATCTGCTGACCCACGCAAAATAAATATTCGAGATGTACTAGAGCACAAACAAGAGCTCTTGGTTCAGGTCGTGAAAGAAGAGCGTGGCAATAAAGGTGCAGCTTTAACCACCAACGTTTCACTGGCTGGTCGTTATACCGTATTGATGCCGAATAATTCTCGCGGTGGTATTTCTCGTAAATTATCCGAAGAGCAACGTCGTGCCATCAAACAAATTCTTACCCAGCTTAATGTACCTGATAATATGGGCCTGATTGTCCGCACTGCGGGTAAAGATCAAGAATTAGAATCTCTAGAATGGGATTATCAATACCTTCGCCGCCTATGGGATGAAATCCGTATCAAGAGCGATAGTGCGCCATCACCCACACTTATTTATTTGGAAGGTGACTTGGCAACACGTGCCATTCGCGATCATTTCACCAATGATATTGATGAAATATGGGTTGATAACCACGATGTTTATACCCGTACCAAAGCATTTGTTCACGCAGTTTTGCCTGGCAAAGAAAAACTCGTAAAGCTCTACCGTGGTAAGCAGCCATTATTCCGCAAGTATGGCATTGAAACACAGTGTGAAGAGATTCACGAGCGTGAAATTCGCCTTCGCTCTGGCGGTTCTATTGTCTTTGACCCAACCGAAGCTTTAACCTCTGTTGATGTAAACTCTTCACGTGCAACGGGTGCCAAAAACATTGATGCCACTGCCCTTGCTACCAATTTGGAAGCTGCCGAAGAAGTCGCACGTCAACTGCGTATTCGTGATATTGGCGGTTTGGTAGTCATTGATTTCATTGATATGGCAAATCGAAAACATGCGCAACAAGTTGAAGAAGCACTGCGTGATGCCACCCATCCTGATAAAGCGCGCATTCAGTTCGCTAAAATATCTCGTTTCGGTTTACTTGAAATGTCACGTCAACGCCTACATCCATCGGTGCGTGAATCTACCACTGAAACATGTCCACGCTGCCGTGGTCGCGGCTCGATTCGCATGGTTGAATCCATGGCGTTACAGATGCTTACACGCATGGAGGATTGGGCAGAAGCAGGCAAAAAACCAACCTTGGTTGTACAGGTTCCATCCGAAACGGGTGAGTACTTAATGAATAATAAACGCGATAGCATTGCTCGTATTGAAGAAAATTACGAGCTTCAAATCACCTTGCAAATCAAACCTGAATTGATGATTCCGCACTATCGTATTGAACGCCAATGGAATGAAAACAATCAACAGCGTGTGGAGGTCCTTGAAGATACTACGAAAGGTCGTAAACCAGCCAAGGCAAACCGCAAATTAAATCCTATGAAACCTGTTGTTGGCATACCAACACCACAGCAACGCAGTGTGCAAGAAACAAGTAGTTTACCTGCTTGGGTTACCGAATTATTGAATATTTTAACGGGTGCTTCACGCAAGAAAAAACGTCAAGAAGAGGAACGCAAGAAAAAACAGCAAGAAAATCGCAATCGTAGAAATAAACCTCGCAACCGTAGAAGCAAACCAAACAAACCCAAAACAGCACAAGAAAATCCACAAGCTCAAAAGAAAGCCCCTTCTAACAAACCAAAAGTAGAAAATAAGCCTGTGGAAACCAAAGATGCAACGACAAAGCCTGAACAAGAGTCCAAAGAAGGGGCTCAGCGTAAACGTCGCCGTCGCCGTCGCCCAGTAAAACGTACGGGTGAGACTGTTACAGAAACTACAAACAACAACGAACAACAAAATAATGCTCCCAAAGCCGAAAAAGCTAAACCTGCTGAAGCAATCAAAGGCTCTGGCGAAGATGGGCATAAAACAAACAAACAGCTTGAGTCCAAAACATCTGAAAAAGTTAAGCAACCGGCTAGCGTAAGTGAATGAGCCACGCACAGGAATCGTTATCACTTAGCATTCCTGAAGATATGATGGGTCAGCGCCTTGATCACGCGCTGGCTCATTTAAGTAATGTATCACGTACCCGTATCAAAGAGTTATTAAAAAATGGGTGTATTGAACAAAACAATCGCAACGTAACACTCAAAGCATCCTCCACTGTTTATGCTGGCGATAGCTTCATGATTCATTTGCCAGAGAATCGTTCCATGACTCTGATCCCCGAAGCCATTGCTTTGGATATTTTATTTGAAGATGAATACCTGCTTGTTGTGAACAAACCACCAGGCATGGTTGTACACCCTAGCCATGGTCACGATACCGGAACATTGGTACATGCTCTCTTGCATCATTGTGAATCATTGCCTGGCATCAATGGTGTTGAAAGGCCCGGTATTGTGCACCGTATTGATAAGGATACATCTGGCTCATTGGTGATTGCCAAAACAGAGGCAGCGCATCACGGACTGGTCGCTCTTTTTGCAAAGCATGATATTAACCGACAGTACCTTGCTTGGTGTAAGGGTGTGAGTAACTGGAATCATCAACGCATTGAACAGCCTATTGCCAGACATCCCCACCACCGCCAGAAAATGGCCATTGTAAGCACGGGAAAAACAGCCATTACCAATGCCGATGTTGAGCGCCGTTTTGATCATCAATTTAGCCGCATGCGCTTGACGTTACATACAGGTCGCACCCACCAAATTCGTGTACACTTGGCTGCTGAAGGGCTGCCTATTTTAGGTGATTCCACCTATGCACGAAATTTCAATCCTGGGAAATCTTTACCTGAACCTGTACGCAACGCACTGGATCAACTTACACGTCAGGCTCTGCATGCCGAAATCCTTGGATTTATTCATCCCATCACACAAGAAGAAATATTTTGCCAAGCGCCACTACCTGAAGATTTATCCACACTCAACCATGCACTTGAGCATATGTAAGGCTGAGACCAAACATGTTTATCGCATCGAAATTATTTGCTAAACATCATATCACAGCCATATTTAGTGACCGACAAGGTGGCATTAGCCATGCTCCTTTTGACAGTCTTAATCTAGGCCTTGGTTTGGGCGATTCTGAAGAAAACGTACAACACAATCTCAAACAGTTATGTACTGCGGCAGAGCTTCCAGTCCCTCACCGTAGCCAACAAGTGCATGGCACTGACTACCTATTATGTGATGGAGAAGGCGTACAACACACCCATCAAGCCGATATTCTCATCACCTGCACAGCAGGGTGTTCGGTTGCTGTGCGTACTGCAGATTGTTTGCCCATATTACTGATTGACCCTAACTCAGGCGTTGTCGCTGCCGTTCATGCAGGTTGGCGAGGCACAGCTAAAAATATTGCAGACATTGCCATACAGCAAATGAAAAAATTTGGTGCAAATCCTGAACATATACTTGCCTGTTTGGGGCCTTCTATTGCCACATGCTGCTTTGAAGTCGATATGGATACTGGCAAACAGTTGTCCCAAAGCCACCCCGATGCTCACCTTCATATCCATCACAAAAATCATAAGGCATGGCCAAATATACAAGCAATCAATGCCCTACAACTTCAATCGTCAGGCATTCAGCCTGATAATATGGCGTTCATGACTCTCTGCACATCCTGTCTACCAGCACGTTTTTATTCTTATCGTCGTGATGGAATTCAGAGTGGCAGACAGCTCGCCATTGTAGCATTGCCGATGTCACTCTAGGAGCCTGTCGGACTTAGGCTGCTGTGGCGAGGAAAACATGGGGTTGAGTTGATTTTTACATTGATTCGAGGCGAATAGCACTGCTATTTAACAAATAATCAAGGTGAAAAGAAGCCAATATCCATTTTTTCGTAGTCAGTTGACTAAGCCCGACAGACTCCTAGCATACCGTCCATGAATCGTTTGTTACTATTATTAATTATTACTATCGGCCTGATTACTGGCTGTGGAAAAGAGGAAGTTTCACCCTCTGATTCGGCAAAAGCGGACTTTATAAAAGCCAAGGAATATATTGATAGTGGTGCCTTTACTTCCGCCAACTTGTTTTTAGAGAAGTTCTCAAATAAGCATCCCTACAGTCAACATATTGCTGAAGCAGAATTACTGCGTATGTACGCCGCTTTTAAGAGCGAAGAATATATTCTAAGTGAGACGCTCGCCACACGTTTTGTCAGCAATCACCCCAATCACCCAGATGTTTCCTACGCCCAATATATGTTAGCCATGAGTTACCTTAAAGAAACCGTAGCTTCTCAACGTGACCCTACTCCTACGAAGCTGGCTGTTAAGGCTTTTGAAAAGTTAATTCATAACTATCCCAAATCTTCTTATATTTCAGAAGCCAATATTCATTTGCAAAACTTGCATAACAAACTGGCTGACCACGAGTTATATATTGGTAAATATTATTTCAATCATGATCGTTTTGTCGCAGCAGCCAATCGTTTCCAAGAAATTGTAAAACAATACCAAACTAGCCCTGCCATTGAAGAGGCTCTATATTATCTAGCAGCTAGTTTTTCCTCATTACAGCTCACCGATAGTGCCCGTGATAACGCTATATTGTTACGTCATAACTACCCAAAGAGTGAGTGGAGTAAAAAAGCTGCAAAATTTTTATAAATCCATCTCGACTCTAGTCTGCCTGATATTATTAACAGCCTGTAATGCATCCAACACAGCCGATATTTCCGCCGTATTGGATGCGCGTAATACCGCTACCAATGAGAAAAATATTGCCGCATACGCAGATATTTTAATCAATGATTATAATCAACATGGTCGGACAAAAGAAGATGTCCTTTTACAAATGTTTGATCTATTTAAGGGTTTTCAAACGATCCAAATGCAAACGCACAATCGCCATATTAATATCATTGATGATAACCATGCGCTATGCGAACAAAGTTACACACTTAAAGTCATGGCTGACAATGAATGGCGTAGCATGGTGCAACAAGAGCAATTGCAACTCATCAAACAAGGTGATGTTTGGAAAATTAACGGCGGTTTATAACACCTTATTTGCGTTTTCGCCCTTGCGGAAAATCATCCACATCAATGGCTTTGCGTATGGCTATATCAGCCTGCAGAAGAAGCTTTAACTCATCTTGGTTTAATACGCCCTGCTCACATAATACTTGCCCATTCTCCCGAGTAAATGTCATTTCTAAATCACGCAAGCGTTGCTCAATGGGCTCCACTTGTAATGTAAGTTGCAATGCATATTCCAAACGCCCAACGATATCATCAGCATCATCTGGCAAATAAATACCATCCAACCATGTCTTACGAACATCACCGGGTTGTTGCAATTGTGCTGCAAGCTGCTGATTCAAAGCATCTGATGGTTGATGCAATCTCCGCCCCAAAGGAAATACCCATGCAAAAAGTTTCCAACGGGCAAGGCGAATAGGAAAGTGTCGAATAATGCCATGCAGTGCTTCTTGTACCTGATACAAGGCATATTGACATGCCCATTCAACTTTCACCTTATCTGATTCAGGCTGTCCATCATCCTCAAATCGTTTAAGCGTCGCTGAACATATATACATATAACCAAGCGCATCAGAGAAACGCCCCGATAACATTTCTTTGCGCTTTAACTGGCCACCCAACAGCATCAAAGCAACATCACTGACCACTGCAAATGATGCTGAGAAACGTGATAACTGTTGATAATACTGTCCCACATCACCACGAACAGGGCTTTCCGACAAACGTCCTCCACTTATTGAAAATAAGAATGAACGAGCAATATTACGTGTGATATGCCCAGCATGTTGCAATATTAAGCCATCAAACCCACGTACATTATCGGACTCTAATGCCGCCATTTCCTGCTGTATCAATGGGTGACAACGTACCGATCCTTGTCCAAAGATAATCATGCTACGGGTTAAAATATTCGCCCCTTCCACGGTAATACCGACGGGTATGGTTTGGTACATTCGAGCCAAATAATTCGATGGCCCCATACAAATACCGCGCCCACCATGCACATCCATACCATCATTAATCACCTGACGCATACCTTCGGTTAAATAATACTTCACAATTGCAGTAATCACTGCAGGCCTCTCCCCCTGATCCAACATCGATAGTGTAAGCAGCCTTGCTGAATCCATCATATAAGTCAGCCCGCCAATACGAGACATGGCCTCTTGCACACCTTCAAACTTACCAATAGGAAGATGAAACTGCTTGCGAACCCGTGCATAGGCCCCTGTTGCCTGACTAACACGTTTGCCAGCTCCAACACTTAAAGCGGGCAAAGAAATACCGCGTCCAACAGCCAAACGCTCGACCAACATTTGCCAACCTTGACCGATATATGCTTGCCCACCAATCAACCAATCCATCGGCACAAACACATCCTTACCACTGTTGGGTCCATTCATAAATGCGCCATTGAGCGGATAATGTCTGCGCCCTATTTTCACACCTTTTGTCTTGGTTGGAATCAACGCACAGGTGATACCCAAGTCCTCTTGCTCACCCAATAAACCATCTGGATCATAGGCATGAAAGGCTAAACCAAGCACCGTCGCAACAGGGCCTAAGGTGATGTAGCGCTTCTCCCAATTAATACGAAACCCAAGCACCTCTTTCCCCTCATATTTACCCTTACAAACCACACCCGTATCGGTCATCGCACCTGCATCAGATCCCGCAACAGGGCTGGTTAATGCAAAACAAGGAATTTCCTCACCTTTCGCCAACTTTGATAAATAGTGTCCTTTTTGGGCATCCGTACCATACGATAAAAGTAACTCAGCAGGGCCCAAAGAATTCGGAACCATCACAGTTACGGCAGCACTTAAAGAACGGCTAGCTATTTTTTGCACAACTTGCGAATGCGCATACGTCGAGAAGTCCAAACCGCCATATTTTTTGGGAATAATCATGCCAAAAAAACCATGTGATTTAATGAAATCCCATGCCTCTGGTGATAAATCATTGCGCTTATGGGTAATATCCCAGTCATCTAGCATATTACAAAGCTCTTCAACATCATGATCCAAAAAGTGCTGTTCTTCATCTGTCAGCTTATTTTGGGGTATATTGAGCAGCTTCTGCCAATCAGGGTTTCCCGAAAACAGTTCAGCATCCCAACCGACTGTGCCCGACTCCATCGCTGCCTTTTCACTATCAGAAATCGGTGGTAATGACTTCTTCATATATTGAAACAATGGTTCAGTTAGCCAACGTATGCGCATCTCAGACCAATATAATGGGATTACACACACTATAAATATTAGCCATAATGCTGTTGCCAAAGCACTACCAAGCCAACCCAGTGCCGATATCACAAATAATACGACTGCGATAACAGCCGTCCATATCTGCAACGAAAATTGAAAGCGTAAAAGGCCAAACAGCAACGCTAGAATAAATATCAACAAAACAAACCACTGCATAAACACCTCCAAACCCACGCTTGTTTTTAAATAGGCAAGCCTTAGTCCCAGTTTAGACCAAATTCTTTCACATCAGCAACTTATTAAAGCATAAAAAAGGGAGCCAAGGCTCCCTTCATTATAAGACACTGATACTAACTCACATTATTCACAAATACTGCCGCGCCCTTGTTTGTTCCTTTGTCCGCAACGAATTTCTCAAAGTGAATCCGTAAGCATGGCTACGGGCTCACTTTTCGAAACACGTTGCAAACAAATGCCCAGCGCAAACATCACGTCGATTCATGAATAGTGCGGGTAAGTTAGAAACGTAATGTATAATCAGCAGCGAATATATGAATATTACCTTTGTATGTGCCGTTGCGCTGTCTCGCCGCTACCGATGCGGTTTGATTTATATTTTTCATAAAAATATAACCGTACGCAAGATTCAACGTGCCTGCAGAAAAGTCCTGCCCGTAACCGATCGTGAAGAAATGACGATTTTTATCGGCAGTACGAGGAGAGAAATCGACATTATTAACAGGGCTAGGATCAAAAGAATAACCCGCCCTTAGATGCATATCCTTTTGAAATGTCCACTCTGTGCCTAAGGCGAAAGATGTGGTTGCTCTCCAGTTCTCTGGCACTGTTTTAGAAGAAGCTCTAATAACATTTGTTGTTAAAGCTGATGGCCCATAGTTAAATACTAGTTTATCAAACGTTTTCCAGTTCACCCAATCAACCTGCGCACTAACAAGGACGCTTTCTATTGGATGAAAGGATATACCGCCAGAAACCATATCTGGCGTCGTAAAAGATGTGTTTACAGTTGATGTTTTGCCAATCAATGCTCCAGCCCCAATCGATGTTAGGCCTGCAAGACCAGTCGCCGTACCTGAAACATCAACCTTTACGCGGCTACGGTAGGTCAAGCCTGCATTAAAACTGTCACTTTTATAAAAAATCGCTGCATTGCCACCCCAACCATTGCCCGTACCATGTTGTGAAACGCCTGCATTATCAAAAGCAATATTGGTTGCATCAAAATACATCACCCCTGCAGCAACCGAAAAGTTCTCATTGATTTGATAGGCAACTGTCGGATTCACACTGATCATTTTAATTTCAGAAAAAGTTAGTGATTTTTCCACCACCCCTGGATTTAATATCTTGCTAAAAGGTGCACCAGAATTTGTCCAGTCTGTGGAAAGCCCGAAGGGTGCGTTTACTGCCAAACCAAAAGCAACTGGAGCATCTTCCATCTTGTAGCTCACATAAGCAAACGGAATAATATGAGTCTTTTTATCCATAGAATATGCTTTGCCATTCAGATCAGTATAATTAACCGTTGGTATAACAACTTGCCCACCGCCTGTAATCGAAAGACCTTCCTGAAACACTAGAGCCGCAGGGTTATACCACGCTGCAGTTGTATCATCGGCAACACCCGTAAAAGCATTCGCCAAACTCATCGCTTTCGTACCTTGATCCTTCACAGAAAAACCCGATGCAAATGCCGTCGAACTAAGCAATAAAATCATCACTGTTATCAATAAATGCCGCATAAATCCTCCCTCAAAGATTAAAACCACCTGCTAGTTATAATGCAAAATGCAATATCTGGCAAGTTAATTTCAACCGTGAGGTTTACCTTCCACCGTGTCAGGAAATACACTGGATATACTTACCGAACGCCCATTGCTATCCACACGCCGCATATGGTGACGTTTTAATTGGCGTAAACGTCGCACACCACATGCATGCGCAATCATGCCGACCTCGTGTAGTATGTTTTCAACATAATGTGCCACGCGCACCGACTTATCTTCGGGATCTAAGCCTGCTTGCAAACGTGGGTTATGTGTTGTGATACCTGTCGGACAAGTATTTTTATTACATTGCAAGGCTTGAATACAGCCCAAAGAGAATAAAAAACCACGTGCTGAAACAACAAAATCACTACCCATTGCCAAAGCCCATGCCACATCAGCTGGCGTCACCAATTTCCCCGAACAAACCACTCTAATACGTTCACGTAAACCATAGCCTACCAAATGATTCACCAGCATCGGCAAACTCTCTGAAATCGGCATGCCCACATAATCCATCAAGGCCTGTGGGGCTGCGCCAGTGCCTCCATCGGCACTGTCCAAGGTGATAAAATCAGGGGCTGAATGCAAACCGCGCTTTTGTATGGCTTCAAATAAATGATCCAACACATTACAGCCACCCAATACCAATTTGATCCCCACAGGCTTGCCCGTTACAGTTCGCACACGCTCAACCATATCCAAAATATCATTCGGCGAATCAATATCTACATGACGATTTGGACTGATTGAATCTTGCCCGACCTCAATGCCACGAATGCGTGCAATTTCTTCACTGACTTTTTCCCCTGGCAACATACCACCCTTACCCGGTTTAGCACCCTGACTGAGTTTAATTTCAAACATACGGACTTGCTTATAAGCCGCAATCTCACATAATTTCTCATCACTTAAATGACCATCGCTATCACGCACGCCATATTTTGCTGTGCCGATTTGAAATACCAAATCTGCTCCACCTTCCAAATGATACGGTGATAAGCCACCCTCACCTGTATTCATCCAGCAGCCAGCTCTTGCCGCCCCCTTGGATAAGGCCAGCACG
>JAUZQS010000026.1 GCA_030950875.1 Mariprofundaceae bacterium
GAATGTATGGCATGTCACGGCGTGGATGGCGTCAATCCACGGCCGATAAGCCATACCAAAGCTGACCAATGTTTTCAGTGTCATTTGCAACCGACAAATTGGCATAAAGCAATGCCATGAGTGCAAAAGCTATGCGTAGTATTGGTATTAGCAGCAAACCCAATGATAGCCGAGCCAGTGAAATTGCCGGTGAATTGGCGGCATGGTTGTTGAAGCGAGGTTGTGAGGTCTTGTGTGATGTAAATCAGTCGGCCTCATTTGGTGAAAGCGTATCAATATCTGAGCTTGCTAAACGTGCAGAGTTGCTAATTGTACTGGGTGGTGATGGCACATTGTTGGGTGCAGGGCGACATTTAGTGGGCTCTGATGTACCAATTTTAGGCATTAATTTGGGTCGATTGGGGTTTTTAACCGAGACGCCTGTGGGAAGTATGTTTGATGTGGTTGCAGAAGTTTTATCGGGCCATTACAAAACCAAACATCATTTTACATTGCAAGCTGAGAGTTGGCGTGATGGAGCGTTGTTAAAGCGTGGTGTTGCCATGAATGATGTGGTGTTGCAACGTCAAGCACACCCACGCCCGATTGAATTTGAATTATATTTTCGTGATCAACTGATGTTTCGAACACGCGCCGATGGTTTGGTTGTAGCAACACCAGCAGGCTCTACTGCTTATGCGCTTTCTGCAGGTGGTCCGATTGTACATCCTCAGGTCGAAGCGATGAGTGTCGTTCCCCTATGTCCACATACTTTGTCGAACCGCCCCGTGGTTGTGCCTGCTGACGGTATATTAAAGCTAACGTTGTTGGATAGCCCTCAACCATCGTCTTTAAGCCTTGATGGGCAGGAACATATGAATTTATTACAGGGTGATTCAGTAAACATTAAAAAAGCAGGTTCTATTTGTTTAATCTACCTGCCAGAGCGCCATTATTTTAATACCTTGCGTAGTAAATTGCACTGGGCTGGGCATGATGATGGTTAAGATAGGCTGGCGATGTTAACAGAATTAAAAGTACGAGAGTTTGGCTTGATGGAAGATGTTCGGTTGGAGTTTTCTTCGGCGATGACGGTGTTTACAGGTGAAACAGGTGCTGGAAAATCGTTATTGGTGGATGCGCTTGGCGCCGTATTTGGGGCGCGAGCCAGTAGCGACTGGGTGCGTCATGGTGCGGAACGTGCGGAATTAAATGCGGTCATTGAAAATAATGATATACGTTTGCAAAGTTTACTAGAAGAGCAAGAAATGGGGGTGGATGAGCCATTGTTTTTGCGGCGTGTGATCAATGCCGATGGGCGTTCACGGGCATGGCTGAATGGTGTGCCCGTTCCGTTAAAATTATTGCAGCAAATCGGCGCAATCTGTCTTGATTTACACGGGCAACATGAGCATCAAGGTTTGATGCAAGCTGAATTTCAACAGCAGTTGGTGGACTCGCGTGTGGATACTGATGCATTGTTGGATGTAAAACTTGCATTTGAGTGCTTGCAACAGGCGCGTAAGCAATTGAATCAGTTGCAGCATCAGAAAGGCGAGAGTACTGGGCAGGCAGAATGGATGCGTTCAGAGCTTGAAAAATTAAGTGCTTTGGATATTCAGCAAGGTCTGGAAGAAAATCTTATTTCGCAAGTAGAAACAGGGCAAAACATAGCGCAAATTCAACAGGCTGGTGCACAGGCATTGCTGCTGTTGGATGAAGGCGATGAGGGCAATGTGCGCAGCCTTTTGGCGCAGGCCTCCCATGCTATTGAGCCTTTGGTTGCTTACCATGCAGGCTTGCAGTCGGCATCGGATTTATTGGCGCAGGTGGATGCTTTGTTGAGTGAAATACCGCCGTATTTAAACGATGCACAGGAAGTGGCATTGGATGCAGAGGCACTGCAATCGGCAGAAGATCGCTTGGCAGCATTGCGAGAAGCAATGCGTCGGCATGATATGGATGAAGTTGGCTTACTGGCACTTATGGATGATTGGCAGCAACGCCTTTCGTTATTGGATACGGCGGAGTGGGATGAGGCGGCTTTAAATGAAAGCGTAAGCAAAGCAGAACAGGACTATTGTGCTCAAGCCAAGGTATTGAGTGGTTTGCGGACACAAGCGATTGGTGATTTGGTGCTCGCTTTGCGCCCCTATTTGGATCGTTTGGGTATGCCTGGCATGCAGGTGGAAATTGAGATGGTTTGTTTGCAAGATCAAAGCAGTGCTTGGCATGCATCTGGTTGGGATGACATGACATTTATGCTTTCTAGTAATCCTGGCGAGCCATTTCGCCCTTTGGCGCAAGTGGCATCGGGGGGTGAATTATCCCGTCTCGTGTTGTCATTAAAAGCATGTGGGGCGTTTATTCATGCACCTGCGATTGCTGTATTTGATGAAGTGGATGTTGGCATTGGCGGAGAAACGGCTTGGTGCGTGGGCGAATTATTAGTCGCTATGGGTAATGAACGACAAGTGTTTGTCGTTTCGCATTTGCCGCAAGTAGCATCATGTGCACAACATCATATTAGTATTCTAAAAACACAACGTGAAGATAGAACCATTACTGATTTGGCAGTGTTGCAGCCCCATGAACGCGTTGCAGAGATTGCTCGTATGTTGGGTGGCGTGGATACAGAAAGTCTTGAACATGCCAAACAAATGCTACACAAAGGTCAAACGGTTCAGTGAGCTATTGTCAATGAGTCACCGTACACTTGTGCGAGCTGCAGAAACGGGTGATGTGAATGATATCTATGCATTGCTTGCACCTTATGCCAAAGAACAAATCATTTTACAGCGTGATAAAGATGATTTGTATCAGCACTTACAAGAGTTTGTGGTTGCTGAATATGATGGTGTATTGGTTGGCACTGCAGCATTGCATATTTATGGTTCAAATATTGCGGAGATTCGCTCTTTGGTTGTGAACCCTGATTATCAAGGCAAACATATTGGTCGTTTACTCGTTGAAGGTTGTGAGAAAATGGCTGCAAAACTGCATGTAGCACAAGTATTTGCACTGACTTATGTGGATTATTTTTTTGCGAGTATGGGCTATGCAGTTGTGCCCAAAGAAAGTTTACCGCATAAAATATGGACTGTATGTGTGCATTGCAAAAAATTTGGTGATTGTGATGAAATTGCCGTACAAAAGCGCTTGTCTGATGCCCGTATTGAACCTATGCAGATGATTCCTATTTTGGATGTGACAGACTAAACAGACGCTAGTTTTTCGCTAATGAGATTATTTAGGTCATCGAATTGAACCGGCTTGCTTAAAAGTGCACTATTGGATGCTTGATTGCCAAGATCGAGCATTTTCTCTTTGTCATAACCTGTTACAAAGATGACTGGGATATTGGCATTGATCATCCTGATATTCGCGGCTGATTCAACACCGCCCATGTTGGGCATCACGACATCCATTATGACAATATTAATATCATGCTGATGTTTTTTAAACACATCAATCGCTTGTGCGCCATCTTCAGCTTGTAGTACTTTATACCCCAATGTTTCCAATACTTCTGCGGTTGTTTCACGAACATACTGTTCATCATCAACCAATAAAATTAACTCGCCATGCGGCTTAATCTCATTTAGCTGTTTGGGTGCGGTAGGGGCGAAATTTTTACTTGGAATTTGTGGAATATAGATATGAAAGGTTGAGCCATCGCCCTCGATACTATCAACTTCCAATATGCCCTGGTGTGTTTTGACTGCACCGAATACCATAGATAGACCAAGCCCCGTACCTTTGTCTGGACTCTTGGTCGTAAAGAATGGCTCAAGAATATGTTCAAGAGCCGATTTGGGAATGCCACATCCGTTATCGTGAATGCTGATATGTGCATAGATTTTGTTGGTTGCTTCGGAATGTTTTTTTAGAAACGTTTTATTTGCCTGAAATGATTCAGTTGTAATGGTAATGCACGGACTGTCGCTGTCTTCAAGGGCATCTCGGGCGTTATTAATTAAATTCATAAGTACTTGCTGAAGCTGGGTTGTATCGCCCTTACTGAACAGTGGGTCGCTGCAAAGGAGCTCTTGCACGGCAATATTTTCAGGTATGGATGTATGGAGAAGTGCCATGGCCTCTTTTATAAATGAGGTGAGTGGTAGCTCTTCCATGCGCACAGTGTCTTTACGGGCAAAGGTAAGTAGTTGTTTGATCATGCCTGCAGCACGGAAAGAAA
>JAUZQS010000260.1 GCA_030950875.1 Mariprofundaceae bacterium
GCCTATGAGGCTCTTAAGGTACTATGTGATAATGGCGTCATTCAAACAAATAAAGAAGCATTAAAAAATTCGGTTAGCCAAGCTGTTGCACCTGGCCGCTTACAACACATCACATGGAAACAAGCACATATCTGGTTGGATGCGGCACACAATCGCCATGCCATTGAAGCGTTATTGCCTAGCTTACCAGTATTGGCAAACCCATTTGATGCCATTCTTGTCTATACCCGCGATGATCGAAATCTAAGCAATGAGCTGGACTTATTACGCCCATTCACCAAACAGTTAATCAGTGACGCTACCATTGCCACACCTGAAAAAGCATTGCAATATATCCTAGAAAAGCAGCCCGCCGCACGAATTTTATTGCTAGGCTCTTTTATCACTGTCGCAGCAGGACTGACATGGTTAAAAAAATAAAATTAACTTCCGATAAAAAGCTTATTTTGGGCTATTTAAAGGACGATAAGTGTAAAATTGTATGTTCTTCAGTCAATTTATGTGAAAGTTACTGAAATATGCACTTTAAATTCCACCAATCACCTTTAACAAGCATACCTTGCTTTTATTCGCGATGACTCTATGAACACATAGTATATCGACACGCGTTCCGCCCGCCCCTCGTACTGGTCGTTATACTACCATACTAAATAATTGAATTTCAATATATTGTGTCTTTCTTGCAGGATTTCACTAGGTGTAGTGGCTTCTATCTAGCTTTGGTTGTGCTAGAGTTGTGGCATGGGAAAAGTAATGAGAAACGTGCTTAATGGGTTCACTTCTATTGGAGGTGTCTACCCTTCTTCCAGCCTTCCAGAGATACAGAGCCGGCGAATATCTACAGAAGATGCACTACGTGAAGATTGGCAGCGAGTTGGAGCTGATATTAAAATTTCTATGAATAGGTTTGAGAATGAGCGGAAATCGGAATACTCCGAAGCGTAGAAAGCAACAAAATAAAGGTAATCAGGTGCAGCTTCAACAGCAGACCATCGAGCAAAAGATTCATCATGGTCCTATACCTGCTCCGGAAGACTTGGCTAAATACAATTCGATTATACCTTCGGCAGCAGAACGTATCTTGGCAATGGCCGAATCAGAAGTTGAGCACCGCCAGAAACAAGAAGCTGATACACTTAAGGCAAATATATTAGATAGAGCTTCTGCCCGGACGGAAATAAAATTAGGTCAGATATTAGCATTCATTCTTTGCCTGACTGTTATTGGATGTGGCACATTTATCGCTATTAATGGAGCGATATGGCCAGGTGTTATACTTAGCACTGCTGGCTTGTCAGGGATAATAGCAGCTTACTTAAAAAAGTAATTATTAAAAGCCCTTGCTAACAGTTGGTATTTTTACATTATAAACAATGTAACCTCGCTACGCTGCCCCTTATGTGAGGGTGTTAATCAAGTTTAAGGGTTCATAACTTATTTAAAACTTCCTTAAATAAGTAGCAACCCCAATAGCACAATTTCAGAGCATTCAATTCCTGCTCCCAAACAATCGCCATTCATACCCTTTACACGGTACTTTAGAAATGCATGCCATAGGTAAATGATTCCAATTGCTAGCCATAATAATGTTCCAGAGAAAAGGCTAAGTATGATCATCGCTAACAGCCAAATACTGTTTTGATAAACTATATTCACAGTCTTTAGTTGTGCTGCAAAGCCGTCGGTCAAGGCGGGCAAGCGACACCAAAAAAGTACGCCCAACCTCGCCCACATAGGAATTAATAATAACCCCCACCAAGCTTCTGCATCAATGAGAAATTTTAATAAGATCAACTTACCAACAACAAGAAAAATAAGTGCCAGTACCCCAAAACTGCCAATATGCGGATCTTTCAGAACGGCAATAAAACGCTCTGCATTGCCATGTGAAGCGCCTAACGCATCCACCAAATCAGCCAAACCATCAGCATGCAGGCCGCCTGTCACCAGCATCCATACAAGCGTGCCCAGCAAGGCTCCCAACCAAGGGTTTAGTAAGCTTCCTGTATAACATGCCAATACAACACATAGTCCCACAACCAGACCCGTTATAGGAAGCCAAGGCAATATTGTTTGCATGTCACCCTCTTCCGCCACCTCCTTGTTAGGCATGGGCAAGGTTGTCATCCAACGCAATGCCGCAATTAGGCCTTGCATATATCCCCAGCATCACGATTGATAAACATCACACGCGGTTTCTCTCCCGCCAACCAAGACACCCGTGACCAACCTGCTGTATCAATCACCAAGTTCCAGAAATGTGTACTTGGCATACCCAATAAATGTGCCAACAACACCCGAATGACACAGCCATGCGCCAATAAAATACGATGCGTGCCGCTATCTATACACAACCATTTTTCCCCTGCTTCTATCACACGTTTTGAAAACACCTCAAATGCTTCACCATTGGGTGCCTGAAAATCACAAGGGTTATCAAAGAACCGATTTAGACGCTGCTTATCCTTCACCTCATCTGCCGACTTATCTTCCCAGTCACCAAAATTAATTTCTTGCATGTTTTCTATAATTGTCAC
>JAUZQS010000261.1 GCA_030950875.1 Mariprofundaceae bacterium
TTTACCCATGTCAAACCTCCATCACGCTCTACCATAGCATCATACAACAGCATTACTTCGTCGAAAACAAACCTACACCACTACAAAATATCACACATTACACAGATTTATCAACAATATCAGCCATCATGTTTTTAATCATCAAACAAAAAATGCAACTGTTGAAGGCATTCGCAATGGGTCAAATCGTTATGAATCGTTTTCTATCTCAGAACGAGATACTAGAACTTTATCCACCAAACCATAATCACAGGCTTCTTGCGCACTTAAAAAGTAATCCCGCTCAACATCATCGGAAACTTTTTCCAGTGGCTGTCCTGTATGCTCTGCCATCATGGCATTCATATGATCTTTAAGCTTCAGAATCTCACGTGCATGAATTTCAATGTCCGTTGCTTGACCTTGAAAACCACCCAAAGGCTGGTGAATCATTACACGTGCATTGGGCAAAGCAAAACGCTTGCCTGGGGCGCCAGAAGCCAAGAAACGCGCACCCATACTCGCCGCTTGCCCAACACAAAGGGTTGAAACATCACAGCGAATATATTGCATGGTATCGTATATCGCCATGCCCGCAGTCACCAAGCCACCTGGGCTATTGATATACATAGAAATATCTTTATCAGGGCCTTCAGCTTCTAAAAACAACAACTGAGCCGTAATCAGGTTGGCCATATTATCATCAACCGGACCACTCAAGAAGATAATGCGCTCTTTCAACAAACGTGAAAAAATATCATATGAACGTTCACCACGTGATGTACGCTCCACTACCATTGGAACCAAATTCATAACTGCTCCTTGCAAATCATTTACCATCTAGCTGTTTATAAGGACGACAAGTGCGAAATTCAAGTATTACGCCTGATCATCTCGCTCCTTCTGCCATTCGGACAACGCCTTCGATACAGATTTGGTTTTTGCTTCGGCAACAATATGTGTCACACAACGCTGTTCAAGAAGACGGTCGCGAATACCAGCCATCTGTTCTTTCTGATCTTTAATCCAGGCAATAAACTGATCATGTTGTTCAGCAGGATGCTGCTTAGACATCAACTCAAGCTCTTCTTCCACCGCCGTTTCATCCAACTCAATTTCAGCTTTTTCACGTACAGCCTGAATCAATACAGATAATTTCAAGCTACGCTCAGCACGTTCACGCACTTCTTTTTTAAATGCCTCATCGGCAAACATTTCATTGTTTGCTTCCATACCTTGCTGCTGCATATTCTGCATCACACGTTGTGTTGTATTCTTAATTTCTTCTTCCAGCAAGCGACCTGGAATTGTCATTACATTGGCCGCCAACAACGCATCCAAAGCCGCATCACGCGTTACTTGGAAGGATGCCTCTTTGGCCTCTTTGTCCAAACGCTCCTGTGCATCTGCACGCAATGCTGCCGCATCATCAAAGCCCAACATCTTCGCCAAGGCATCATCATCTTCAGCCGTCTCTGGCTTCGCCACTGATTTTACATCTGTTTCAAAACGCGCTTCTTTACCCGCCAAGTGTGCTGCTTGATACGCTTCAGGAAAACTCACATTCACCGTAATATGATCGCCCGCTTTACTGCCAACCAACTGCTCTTCAAAGCCTGGAATAAATTGGCCAGAGCCCAAGATCAACGCATGCTCTTCTCCATCACCACCATCGAAAGCTTCATTATCAACAAAACCAACAAAATCAATCGTTACCTGATCACCATTTTCAGCCACACGGCCATCTTCAACATCATACTTCACCTGTGACTTTTGCAAGCGTTCAACCACAGCATCCACATCCGCATCTTCAACATTCACAGTCACTTCATCAAACTTCAATTTGGACAATTTTTCTACATCTACTTTTGGCCATGTCACAACATTTAAGATAAACGTAAATTCACCATCTGGCTGCACGGCAGGCATACTCAATTCGGGCTGAATCGCAGGTGCCAAACCCGAAGATTCAATCGCCCCAACGTAGTGCGCTTGTAATAATTCAGAAACAGTATCTTCGTGCAATTTCGGTCCAAACTGCTTTTTAATCACCTTCGCAGGTGTTTTTCCTGGGCGAAAGCCAGGCAATTTTGCTTGGCCACTTAATTTATTAGTATGTTCCGCATAAACACGGTCATATTCAGATTGCGGCAAAGTTACATGAACTTGATGCTCGTTATCACTTAATTGTTTTACATTTATTTGAATCATTGACGGTCTCCATCACAGAAAATAGGCGTTGTCTCAAAACTAAAAAAGCCACGTAAGTGGCTTATAAATATGGTACGAGAGGGGGGAGTCGAACCCCCACATCAAAGATACTGGTACCTAAAACCAGCGCGTCTACCAATTCCGCCACCCTCGCATGAGATAAAAAATAAAAGAACAACCACAACTCAAACACGATAAAAACAACCACGTGAAAGCGATGCGGCGCGAACTATGCCTATGCCCATCAGCAAAATCAACGCATTGTCCTTGCACCACGATAAAAAATTATTCCCCTATCATAATACTTTCACCATACGTCGCTCTAAAGTTGGCCATTCATCAAACAAATTTATCGCCACAACTTTCCTAGCTCAATCATAAGCTAAAGAAAAAACGCATTATTCCGATAGATATTACTATAAAAGCCGATCACAGGAGAAAACCATGAATCCTTTTCGCGCCAAGAAAATTGCCGACCACTACGAAAATATCATCACCGATGCCGAATTAAAGCTAGTTGCCTAGTAACTATTCAGCTCACCTCTTATTTTCCCGATGTCTGCGTTAAAAAGTGCTCACTTACAGGAGTAAGTTCCGCCTTTTCGCCTTGACCTCTGAAAAATAAGAGGCAACCTGAATAGCTACAGACTATTTTATGGTTGT
>JAUZQS010000262.1 GCA_030950875.1 Mariprofundaceae bacterium
GGCTCCAAACAGCAGTATGTGTTTCATAAAGGGCAGTTTTCAGATGATGATTATGCTGCGGTGAATAAAGCCTTGGAATTTTATAAGTAAACTGAGCCGCTTGCAACACTCATGAGCGGCGATTGGCTTCCCCACTCCGGCGCATTTCCAGACCATTTCCAGACTGGCATTTCGGTGCATGAAACCACCATGCCCCTCATTCCATCCTGAAAATGCACTCGAAGTGGGATTGCCTGTCTGCGTGCGTTTACGCACAGGCAGGCCACTCATCCACCCAGAGTGTTGCAAGAGGCTCAGCTGTAACTACTCAGCTCACTTCTTATTTCCCCGATAGCGGCGTTGAAAAAATGCTCATTTACAGTAGTAAAATCCGTTTCTTCGCCTCGCCATCAGAAAAGTCAGAGGATGATCTGAGTAGTTACAAATAATCTAACGATTGCTGCGGCTCTTGAGTATGTCCCATGCCATCCATGCCATGCCGAGTGCGCCTATGAAAACGGCGATAATGATGGAAATGATTTCAGTTTGTTCTTCTACTAAGCCACCTATAAAGATGTGAACGGTGTATCCCAATATAAATAATGAAGCGCATCCACTGATGCAGTATATGATAAGTTCACGCATGGCTGAACTCTGAATGAGTTTTCCCTGCTGGCAATAGTTCGTTATCAAAGTCTTGGTGAAATTATAGGCTTGACACCGTAGTGTAAGATCATAATACTTGCCGAGTATTAAAATAAATTCATATTTTTTTAATAAGGGAGATAGCATGAAAAATTCATTATGGTTAATTATCGTTGCAGGATTTGTTACCGGAATGGGAAATGGGTCTGTATTTACAATTGCTACACAGTTGGCAATTGGTCGTGGCCCATTTGAAGAGGCTGGATTGTGGGGGTCGGATGCTTATTCGCCGTTCACCTTCGAGGGGTTTGGTAATTGGGTGATGATCTCTTTTGGTATTGCATTTGTATGGATCCTTGCATCAGCATTGAAGCTGCATGCAGTACGTGAAGGTTATCAGAAAGAATAATAAAATATTAATCAGGGTAAGGGAGAGTAATATGGCTGGTTTTGCATCTGTACTGGGTATTATATTGGCGTTATCAAGCATGTGGTTTGCATGGTATTTATTGATGCCAGGGCAACATGATGAAGAACATGACGAATGATATCGGCATGAGTGATTTAATGGTTCAAAAAGAGATGATATTAAAAGGGGTAATTCATGATTAAATATATGTTGGCGAAAGAGAAGGATATTCCTGGCGGTACCGCAGCACTTTTCTTCAGCTTTTCAGCAATTATGTGGTTCATTATTGGTACGGGGCTTGGCTCATTTAATGCCGCCAAGTTAGCGTTTCCTGATTGGTTTACGCATTCCTATGCATTGCAGTTTGGTCATATGCGTCAGGTGCATGTTATGGCCGTGATCTTTGGTTGGATTACGGGGGCGTTTGCAGCCTCAGCTATGTATGTTGTTCCGGCTCTGGGTAACACCAAGCTTTGGTCTGAAAAATTGGGCGTTTGGAACTGCATGATGTGGAATGTGGGCATGGCGGTAGGGCTGTCTAGCTTGTGGTTTGGTATGACTTCAGGTCGTGAGTATTCAGATTTCATCTGGCCAATTGACTTGTATATTGCTTTTGTAATGGTGACACCGTTGTTTGTTAATATCTTCATGTCGATTGTTACACGTCGCACGCAGGGTATTTATACAACCAACTGGTTCTTTGCGGCATCGTTCTTTATGCTGATTATCGTGTTTTTGATCGGTAATATTCCTGAGTTTTTCCACTTAACAGGATTGAACGAAGCGTATATGACTTGGTGGTTTGCACATAATGTGTTGGGTCTGTTGATTACACCTGTTGCTGCTGCGATCACCTATTATATCGTACCTAAGGTGACGGGTAATCCGCTGTATTCACATCGTGTTGGGCATTTGCACTTCTGGTCTATCGTGGTGTTTTATTCTACGCCAGCGGCGCATCATCTGATGAGTTCGCCATTGCCTGAATGGTTGAAATCATTCGCATCGGTGGAGGGTGTGTTGATTTTGGTTCCTGCTGTTGCCTATGTATGTAATATCTTGCTGACTATGCAGGGTCGTTGGTCGATGTTTGTGGAAAATATTGAAATCAAATACACTATTACGGGTGTATTGCTGGCTATTCCATTGAATATGCAAGGTGGTTTCCAACAGACTCGTGCGATCAACTGGTATGTACATGGTACGGGTTGGATTGTGGCGCATGCCCATCTGGCATTGCTGGGGTTCTCAACCTTTGCAGAAGCAGCTGCGGTGTATTACGGCATTCAAACGCTTACACGTCGTAAATTGTATTCCTTGAGCTTGGCAAACTTCCACTTCTGGATGTTGTTGATTGGCTTCTCCTTGTACTGGGTGTCGATGACTATTGCTGGTTTGATTCAGGGCGCAGGCAAGATTTATGAAGTGCCGTATATGGATGTGGTGATTGCAGAACATCCTTATATGATCGTCCGTTGGTTGGGTGGTACGCTGGTGTTTATTGGTAACTGGGTGTGGTTGTACAATATGTATATGACTGTGAAAGCAGGTGAAAAGCTTTCTGTAGGTGTTCAGCCGCAGGATGTTGCATACGCACGTTAAGTGTTGGGCTGGAGCCCGTAGGGGCTCCAGTTGGTTTGGGTTTAAAAATAACTAATAAAATAGGGAGGAGTTAAAATGGGATTCCGAGAGTACCGAGTTGGATCGATCCTTTTTGGTGTAGCGTTATCTACATCGATGATGATCACATTGTATATGCCTAGTTTAGATATATCGGGTGTATCATCTACAGCAACAGCATTAGAGAAGCAATTGACCTATGGTAAAATTAATGCGTTTGATTATGGAGATTTGTTCCTGCATGGAACAGATAAGCCAATTAAAGTGATCTTGAAAAAGAACCCGGCGACAGGCGCTGTGATGGATGAAGTTGCAGCATATGTATTTAAACCTGGCACGTCTTTTCCGAGTGGTTTAAAGCATGATAATATCCTTGGTGATGATGTTCAGGCTTTGAGTGTGTCTTTGGGTAAGATGAATAAGGCTACTGAAGCGAAGGGTGGTGTGTTTTTGGTGAGTACCAAAGTCACCAATGGCGTTGAAACACCATACATCGAGTTTGCGACTGCAACACGTGGTTGGGGCGTTGATGCAACCCTGAAAGCAGCATCTGAAACTATCTTGGCTGGTTCCGGTAAAACCATGTTTATCCGTGAGGGTTGCTGGTGGTGTCATACCTTGTTGCCAGAAGAAACGCATGATTGGCAGTCCTTTGGTCGTCCTCCTATGTTGGGTGACTTTAATGGTGAGTCTCCAACCACATTTGGTTCGGATCGTAAGGCACCGGATTTGTTGCATGTTGGTTCACGTAACTCATCAAAAGAATGGATGATGCTACATTTCTTTAATCCACGTCTGGTTCAACCACATTCTATTATGCCACGTTATGATTATTTGTGGGGTGGTAAAGATGCCAAGGGTAATGTGATTGATCTGAACAAGTGGGATGTAGAATTTAATGCCTACCGTGACGGTGAGCGTGTATATCCACCAGAAGTTCCAGATTATGCTGATGATTCTGAAATACGTTATCTGATAGATTTCGTATTGAACTTGAAGTAAGGAGGAGTAATAAAATGGCAAACTATTTCCCATTGTTTGACGGCTTAAAGCTTAAAAATCCACTGCAGACCATGTCTGATGATGCAAAGGTAAAAGAGGCTCAGCACATCTGGGAACACGAAAGCTTGGGGGGGATTGCAGAAAATAATAATCCTCTACCTCGTCCTGTGGTTGGTTTATTGGTGTTGACATTCTTGACAGCAATGGCTTGGACATTCCCGTTGTTTGGGCAGCGACCAACTGCAGCAATCTATGTAGATTACATTACATTGATGCATTCGGCTCCTATACAGGCTATTTTGAATGATACCAGCCTCACATCAATGCAGGCTGATGAAAAGGCTATGACTTCGATAGAGAAAGCTTTGGCTCAGTTTCCATCCAAGTATGAGTTCCAGCGTATCCAGCACCCTGTCACGATGGATGATTTGCGGATCATGGAAGATGCTGTGGTTGAATTGCAGAATCAGCCGGGTATTGACCTGGAAGAGTACTCTATCATTGGTAGTCACGTTTCGATGGCGAACTTTGTAGGTAACTGGAAAGCAGATGGAACCCGTACCCGTAAACAGCCTTGGTGGGATAAAGGGTATATGACCTCAGTGGTTTGGTTCTTGTCCTTTTGTGTTATTATTGTCATCACGGTGAAACGTCTGCCTCCGATTACTTGGAAGCCAGATCATAGTATTGCACATTAATAGAGAATAAGGAGACGAATATGATTGATATGGATAACCCACAGTTTGCTCTATTGCTTGTTATTTCGATAGCACTAATTATACCAGCGATTTATAGCTTGTTTGTAGACAACCATAAGAAAGGAACACCTGATCCGCGTGATATTAAATTCTAGATCGCTTTGATCATGTCTAAAATGTCGTCCATTGGGCGGCATTTTTTTTGCACGTAATTCTTTTCTTTTTGTCGGAGATGCCTACAATGCGTCATTATGAATACAGTGCTTCTTAATCTTACCATGCTCGTTCTTTCCATATATCCAAATATTGCTTATAGCGCCGAACAGCCGGTGTTTGATATGGGTATTGAAAGTATGCGTAGTCAGAACTATAGCGTTGGAATATTTATATTTATGATGATTGCCATGCTTGTGTTTGTCGGTGTCATCGTCTTGTTTTATAGAACTACCGATATGTCGAGTGTTAAAACAGGTGAAAAGGTTTTGATGGGATTAATTGTGCTGGGGGTGATAGTTTCGGCTATCTTTGCTGCAGTGCAGTTGTTGGATGGATTTTTGTTTTAAGCTGAACGTAACTACTCAGGGGCGACCTGAGCAGTTATATCCGGTGCTGAGTAGCGACTTATGTCGCAATGCGAAAACCCAACGAATGAATAACAAAATGATAGAATCCATCATTTTGTTATTCAAGAGTTACAGATGAACATGAATTTTAAGTCGAAGATGTGTATTAAGGAGTGAATCATGGTTGAATGGAGTGATGGTTGGACTATTTATATCTGGTTGATCAGTGGGCTGGCAATTTTAATTGCTGTGGTGATTGGCTTGCGTTGGGCGAGTCAGAATGAACAGTTTGATGAGGATATTAAATATCTTGTGTTCGATGATGAAGATCGAGACAAAATGGATCCTGAAGAGTTTAAAAAATATCAGATAGCAACCGCCAATCAGGAAAGCCGCAGGACTGAGCTGTTGAAATTGGAAGCTGAAGCGAAAGCGGCGCGGTGAATCTTGATGCGCAAGGGTGATATGTTGATTGCAGGCCTGCTTGGGCTTGTTGTTGTTGCTGCTATTGGTAAAGGTGCATATTCATCCTTTCATCCAGTTAAGGATAAGGGGATTCCCTTTTATTCCACGGCAACGAAAGTGGTCCAATCCAAAGCTTCGGATATGTACCGTAATTTGGGATGCCGTAATTGCCATACCCTGTGGGGTGTTAAAAACATGATGGAGACCGTGCCTGCTCCGAGTCTTGATGGTATTGGTTCTTTGCGTAGTGAGAAATGGTTATACGATTATTTTTCAGCGAAAAACCCGCAATCCATTATGCCGACACGGTTGAAAAAGAAATACGGCATGCCTTCTTATGCCCATTTATCTGAAACCGATCGTCATTTTATGGCTGCTTACTTTGCCAGTTTGAAGGTGAAGGATTGGTATTTGGAAGAAGTGAAGGCTTCTGAGTATAAAAAATTAACAGGCAATCCATATCCTAATGCTGTTAAATAGTAAATTTCGATTGTAGCACCTTAATGGAGTATTCTTCGATGCGAAAAAAGACACCTCAGCCATGGGCACCCAAATGGCAGCGTTTTCTTGTGGCATTTTTTGCTTCTAGTTTTTTGTTTGATGTTGGTCATCAGGTGTTGGATGTCCGTATCGAACTTTTTTGGGGCTTGCAAGGTTATGATTTGGCTTGGGTTACATCCATGTTTCTGTTGCCACTACTGACAGGTGTTGTCGTTGGTCTGATTTATGGCTGGGGGGGCAAGTTGCTCGCCCATTTTCCTCCGCTCGTTGTGTTATCCATTCATTATTATATTACCTATAGTCAGGGTGCTCCTGAAGGCTCTCATCTTATTCCTCTTATGTGGTGGGGATTCTTTGTTATCTTGAATATGGAATTTTGCGCGGTTGGTGGTGTTTTTGGTGAATTGCTGCTCAAACGGTTCTATGGTACTTGGGATATGCCGGGAACGGCTGATTATTTCACTGCAGATTCAGAACCATTACCCAAAGATACTGACGAGTAGGTTGCATTAATGGCACGTTCAAACATGACTGCGCAAGAGAAAAATCGCCGTAAACGCTTTGCCATGGCGGTGTTGCTGACCTGTATCGCGGCGGCCATGATTGGCGGATCATTGCATGTGATGAAACTTGGCTCGATGCGTATGGCTGAAATGCGCGGTAAGGTTAGCTATGATATTGCTGAAGTTGATGATCATGTACGTGCTGCCGGTGAGGATATTCGTATTCAGGCTGATCATGAGGCTAGAGTCGATGAGAAACAGTTTTATTCGGCTGAGAGTTTGCAAGCCTTGTTGAAACCTGAAATACAGAAAGAGCTGCATACAATGGTGTTGATCCCTGCCGGTGTGTTTGTGATGGGCAGCAATGCTTTGCACAGCAATCAAGGTGATCAGCCAGAGCATCGGGTAGATGTACCTGATTTTTGGATAGATAAATACCCTGTAACGCAGGCGCAATATGCACATTTTGTCGTCGCTAAACATTATCGTGCTCCATTGAACTGGAAAAATGGAAAGATTCCTGATGGTCTTGAGGATCATCCTGTCACCTTGGTCTCATGGTACAATGCACGTGATTATTGTGCTTGGGCTGGCCAACGTTTGCCGTATGAGGCCGAGTGGGAAAAAGCAGCGCGTGGAACCGATGCGCGGCGCTGGCCTTGGGGCAATAAAATGAATGTGGATCACTTGAATACCTATTACAGCGTCGGTCATACAACCAGTGTGATGCAATATAAACAGGGCGCTAGCACCTATGGTGTTTGGGATATGGCTGGCAATGTATCGGAATGGGTCTTTGATGTGTTTTCATCTTATTCAGCAAGCAAAGGTGAGCTGGTGTCCTTTGCGCCATCGGGCGATCAATTTACCGGTGTTGGTCAGGAAAATGTCGAAGATGTTGTGTACCGGGTGATGCGTGGTGGATCCTGGAAAAGTGATCCTTTTTCGACCGAAAGTTACCATCGCAATTATTCATTGCCGAATTTGGCATCTGATTTTTATGGCTTTCGCTGTGCTTCCAGCCAGCAGCCAAGTGAGGTAGTGGATGCGAAGTAAACGTTTGTACTGTGCATATGTGTTGTTACTCAGTTTATGTTGGGCTATGCCTGCATGGGCGGTAGATAGTTACCGTTATTTGCATGTTAGTATTGATACACCATGGACTATTTTTGTGTTTTTATTCTTCTTGGTGTTTGCGCCGATGATTCTGGCGGTTGTGCTTCATTGGCGTTATGCCTTGAAAAAAGATGATTCAGAAAAAATTCAACTAGAAAAAAACACAGCACAAGAAAGCCAACTAGAAATTAGAAATAGCCAAAAAAAGCATCATGATGCACAATAGTCTTGGTTTCTTTACTGTTTTGTTCGGAGCATTGCTGCTCTTTTCCTGTTCTAGCCAAGCCACGGAAAGTAATATTGATTCAGTTAAACAGACAATCACTCTAAGCGATACCACGCAACATTTCTCCGATGTGATGGATCAGTTCAATGAAGAAAAAGCCCTTGCCGTCGAGCGAGCTATTTCCGATACGAGTAAACATCAGGTGTTGTTTTGGATGGGGGCTGCATTGCTACTGTTGATCCTGTTGGCGGCTGGATTTGGGATTGCCATGGGGATCTTTGATAAAGATGTGTTTGTTTGGCATGTCTTGTCGGCGGGGCTGGCAACCACCTTGGCAGTTGCCCACGCTGTGACTGCATTTGTCTGGTTTTTCCCAGCTGAGTTGTTTTGATGGCTAATGTTTATACCGTAACTCTTGAATAACAACGTTGGTTTTTCGCATCGCGGCATAAGTCGCTATTCAAAATAAACTAAGTTGTTGATTGCGTTGTTTTTTCGCTTATTTCTAATTATATTTTTACTTCTATATTTACTCCGTATTGATGGAGATCTTGTTTAACATGAAACGTTCCCATTTCGCTACTATATTATTGCTGCTCTATGGCCTGTCCGGTGTCACTGCATTGGCTTATGAAGTCTTGTGGACGCGCATGTTGAGTTTACTGTTTGGTATTAGCATTTTGGGTGTGGTGGTGACTGTTGCCGCATTTATGCTGGGCTTGGGCTTGGGCAGTTTTATGGCTTGCCGTTGGCGCTTTTCCTTGCGGTCGAGTTTGTGGGTGCTGGCAGCTATTGAAATCGGTGTGGCTATCTATGCTTTGTTGTTGCCGACGTTGATGCATCTGTTGCAAGGCTTGTGGCTGTCAGTAGATGATGTGGGTGCATGGCAGTTTTGGCAAATATCTTCGGCATTATGGGTGTTGTGTTTGCCGGCGTTGGCTTTGGGCTTTGCTTTTCCAACCATGTTGCGCTTGGGTAAATCATTCGGTGTGTCTTTGGGAGCTTTGTATGGCGCTAATACGCTAGGTGGTGCGCTTGGCGCACTGCTGCCATTGCTGTTGTTGCCGCTGTTTGGTTGGATAGCTGCATTGCAAGGGGTAGCGGGGCTGGGGGTGCTTATCGGCCTGTTATTGCTGAGCTTAGCCATGTACTGCAAACGGAGTACGTCTTTTCTGGCTGATGATAGGTCTTTTCATCAAGTTTCTAGCCATAGGCCGATACCGTTCATGGGCTTATTGGCCTATGGCGGCTTGGGTGCGGGTGCGTTGATGTTGGAAATCGCTTGGACGCGTGCTTATGGCATGATTTTGCTGCGCACTGAATATGTCTTGGCGATTATCTTGGCGGTGTTTTTGGTGGGGATTGGGGCGGGTAGTATGTTGGCCAAACACTTACCATCGGCACGTACTTTGCAGTGGATGCCAGTATTGCTTGCGATCATGGCGATTGTTGGTCTCTATGCCTTTCCATATATCAATGTATGGGGGCAAAGTGTTCACTTTGATTCCTTGTTTGCAGCGTTGTTGTTTCAGGGTTTGTTGATTGCTTTGTGTACCTTGCCGATCACGCTGTTGTTCGGAGCATGGTTGCCATTGATTGCGCCGGCTGAGGGTGTGCAATCAAGCTCTGCAGGTGCGTGGTTGTATGCCTCCAACAGTGTGGGTGCATGCTTGGGAGCATTGTTGGCAGGGTTTGTGTTGATCCCATGGTTGGGTACTGCTGCTACCTGGTTGGTTGCAGCGGCATTGGTGATGCTATGTGGACTCTATTGGTCGGTGGGGGGGAGACC
>JAUZQS010000263.1 GCA_030950875.1 Mariprofundaceae bacterium
CTTTCCCCATCTTCTGATTAAGATCTGCTATGAGTTTATCATACTCTGCAACCATATTCCGATGTTCACACAAATTCAGTACCATGCCTTCTTCAATAGCACATGCGAATTCAAGCCCATCACCTTCACAGACACTCTGGAGTGCACGCACATAACATTCGCTTCCATAGGGGTAAATAAGAGGGTTGTTCGAAAATATTTGTGGGGTTAAGTCCTTCACTTCCAGACCCAACAACTGGGCATATCGCTGCGCAGCAGGAACACCATCAAGACGATAAACCAAACGATTGGCGGCATCTGCTTTGGTAATAACAACGTCTATATCGCCGGGGACAAAGTGCTGATGTTTTATAGCACGAAAAGGTATCTGGCTCTCTGCCAAAATAAATACGGCGGCATGCTGATAAGCCTTGCCGTTGGCGATGACATAAGTATTTTCAAAGTTAAGATCATCTCCAGCAGAGCCTCCCAGCAGTGGAATGCTGCCCAGTTCGTTGGCTATGGCAGCGATGACAGGCTCTTCCCGTTTGCTCAATCCATCGAAAAAACTCAGGCAAAAATGCTTTTGTGGGTTTAATTCATCCCACTTGATCCCCAGCTGTTGCAGCAGTTCAGCACATACTGTTTTTGCACTATCGACGGGAGGACTGTCGAGATTTTCAAGCACACTCATACTCCAGCGGATAGCCGGTGTCGTAATACCTAAAAGTACCAGTGTCTGATTGCTATGCTGGCCTGTTATCCATTCGCCAGCTGTCGTACAACCAACGATTAATGTGTCTGGAAAGTGCTCGGCAAGGTTTGCAGCTACATCAGGTGAATTTTGGGTTGAGGAGTGGAAAATAAACAAGATATCTGGTGATAAAACATCATCCCAGTGGCATATAGCCTCAAGAATAGCCTCTTGAGCATCACTTTTAGCGGATGTCCCTTCAAGTATATTCAATATATCTCCCTTTGTAACTATTCAGCACACCACTTATTTTCCCGATGCCTGCGTTAAAAAATGCTCACTTACAGGAGTAAGCTCCGCTTTTTTGCCTCGCCTAAAAGCGCCTACTGTTGGTGTCCTCAAAAAAATAAGCGGCAATCTGAACAGTTACAGGCTATTTTGTGGTTACACTGAACAGTTATCTCCCTTTTGCTATTAAAATCATAGCTATAGAGCAATTATCTGTGACTTAATTAAAATAAAGCATCAGATAACCTATATAGCACAATCTGTAGCAAAATTCGAGCCATATATTCATAGTATAAATAACGAAGTCGTCATATGGCGTTAAGCCTTACTGATTTATGTCATAACCATCTGTTGAATTCAAAACACTTTATAAGGAAACACCCTGCATCAGCTTGTGTTCAATCACTTCGGATAAAGTGCAATTTTCTTTTTGAGCATGGTAGTCGAGAATAAACCAAGCATTTTGAGTAAGCGTGATGGTTTTTGTGTCGACACCACGTGAGCGTTTTCGGGCGGCACGAATAGCATTTTTCATCTGCACCCACTGGGCTTTTTTTAGCCAAAGTTCACACCAATGATTGAGTTGAATGGCTTCATCTTTGACGCGAGATAAAGCATGTTTGGCAGGATATGTTCTGTTTTCAGGTAGCCAAGTTGGATTTTCAAGTTTTCTTTCAATCCAACGGTGTGCAAACCAATGATCCTGATTGTTAATATTGTATTTTTGTCTAGCCACGCATTAAATCCTTTAAAATCAACGAATATTAAATAATATGTGACAAGGTAACGCTATAAACTCAGCTTTGCAAGTAGGAAATAGATGCTTCGCAAGCATCATGAAGTGATGCTCCTTTGGCAATATGTGCTGCAATCGCTGAAGCTAAACGACAACCGCTGCCATGTGATTGTTCACCATGCCATGCTTGTTTTGGATGTGAAAATAAAGCTACTTCACCGCCCTTTTCACACAATACATCGGTGCAAGTATTACCTTCTCCATGGCCACCTTTTAAGAGTACGGCACAATCAAATTGCATGACCAATGTGGCAGCATCCTCCACCACATCATCAATACCACGACCTAGAAAAACCGCTGCTTCATCCAAGTTTGGGGTGAGTAATGTAGCATGCTTGATGAGCGTGTGTTTCAAGGTTTCAATCGCACCTGCATCCAACAGGCATTTACCACTGCTCGATACCAGTACAGGATCAACAATCAATGGCTTATTGGCGTGATTCAAATCCAAACATGCAGAAATCACAGCAATATGTTCAGCATCCAATAACATCCCTGTTTTGACGACAGCTACATCATACACATCAAAAATGGCGTGTAATTCAGCATCCAGTTGTGCCAGAGAAACAGCTTCAATACGATGAATTGTTTGATAGTTCTGTGCTGTTAATGCGGTGATAGCACTACAGCCTTGTACACCCAATGCTTCAAAAACACGCAAGTCAGCTTGAATGCCTGCACCACCACATGAATCTGAACCACCAATCGTTAAACAAACGGGGCGATGCTCAATCGATCTGCTCATGCTTTGTTCCATATTTCAATCAGCTCCCCTGCCCTGCGCTCAATATTTCCCTCAATATCATCATTAGATCCAAATAAACCAGAGATGATTGCTGCAGATGTTGCTCCTGCATGTTTCACCGAGGCAATATTATCGATTGTAATGCCACCAATGGCGCAAATACTGGCATCAGGAAACATTTGCCGTGCTTTATTAAGGCGTGGTAACCCCAAAGTTGCTACATCAGGCTTACTTTGACTGCCAAAAACAGCCCCAAAAGACACATAATCAGCACCATACTCCAAAGCAAGCTTGGCAAAAACGGCATCTGCACGACAAGTGATGCCAATCGTCATATTCGCACCAATATCCTCACGGATTTTGGCTAAGTCTATCACATCATCTCGCCCCAAATGCACGCCATCTGCACTAGATGCTTGTGCCAATTGAATTGAATCATTGATGATAAAACGCGCATGATAACATGTTGTTAATTCCCGCAATGCCAAAGCACGTTTTAAGGCACGTTTATAGCCCGATTTTTTATCACGAAACTGCAATGTTTGAAGCCCACCTTTTAGAGCAGCCTCGGCTTTGATTAGTAGCGTATCTGTATCCAAATCGGCAGGTAAAATGCCATAAACACCTGTAATTGGATGTTCCATCAATCCAGAACTTTTAACAAGTCCGTGAAATTTGGCAGGCTTAACACTTTATCTGCATACTCTTCAGGCACATCTTGATAGCCATGTTCAGCAAATGCGACAGTATGACATTTGGCAGCAAAACCAGCTTCAACATCAAAGCGAGTATCACCAGTCATGACTGTTTCTGAAGGGCTAACACCCATAGCACGACAGCATTCAAGCAGCATATCTGGGGCTGGTTTTTTGGCAAAGCCGTCTTCGGGTGATAATGCCAAGGTCATGTAATCATCCAAACCCAAGGCTTTGGTTACTTTCACACGTGCTTTGGCTGGTTTAGCAGTCACAATACACATGGGTAAACCCTTGGCTTGAATGGCATCCAAAGTCTCTGTTACGCCCGGAAATATACGGCCAAAATCAGCAGGATGATTTTCATAGAAATCTGCAAAAGCATGGTACATCGCCATAGTATCGGGGTGATCCATTGGCTTTCCTAACACATTGGAAGCCAACTTTTGCGCCCCTCCTCCGACATGCGGTTGTGTTTCCTCGATGCTCATTTGGAAGTCGTAGCCAAGCTTTTCCAAAGCACGATTGGCATTGGCACGAATATCAGGCAATGCATCAATTAATGTGCCGTCCAAATCAAAAATAAACGCTTTTACACTCATAAACACCCCTTTTTTAGTCCAAAACCATGTCAATTTCTTTCAAAACATGGTTGTTTTTCTCATTTTCCTTCAATTCGAGCATTTTTTCAATAAATCCATCAATAACCTGCAATGTATGCAAGACTGACAATGCCCATATGGCATGACCGCGAATCAAAGGCTCAACATCATATATGGCCTCTAACAGTAAAGGCGCAAATCTAATATTACCCGAATTTCCCATCGCAATGCATATATTGCGTAAGAATGCAGCCCGTCCAGTACGTTTTACGGGCGATTTTCGAAAGCGTTCTCGAAATCCTTGCTCATCCAAATGCAATAGCATAGCAAGTTCTGGTAAGATGTTCTCCCCACGCGGAGTAAGTAAATCCGTATCGGGTATTTCAGCTTTGTTATTCCACGGGCAGATTGCTTGGCAATCATCACAGCCATAAATATGATTACCCATTAAGGCTCGAAGCTTGTGCGGGATAAAGCCTTTATATTCAATGGTTAAGTATGAAATACAAAGGTTTGCATCAACGACATAAGGCGCAACAATCGCCTTGGTCGGACATATATCAAGGCATGCAGTACAACTTCCACAATGCTCACTAGCTGTTTGATCTATTGGAATCTTTGCACTGGTAAAAAGCTCCCCTAGCATCATCCAGGAACCATATTGACGATGAATGGTCAGCGTGTGTTTGCCTTGCCAGCCAAGTCCAGAAGATGCTGCCAATGCATGCTCCAATATCGGCGCAGTATCGACATATACCCGCTGCTCATGTTCACCCAAAAGTACATCCAAATCACGCGCAAGTGCTTTCAGACGTTTTTTCATAATATCGTGGTAGTCCACACCATGTGCATATGATGCAATGATGCCCTGCGAGGTTGAACTACAGGCTTCTTCTAAGTTATAAGGTGGTGGTGTATGGCGCATAGCCAGAGAAATAATAGTTTGCACATCATTCATCATGCTGCTTGGATCTTTGCGACGTTCAAGCCGATTTTCCTCTGCCATCCAAGCCATGTCAGCATGCATATTTGAAGCAAGCCAGTGATCAAGGGCTTTGCAATCTTTACTGGTTATCTTAGGGCGCGAAAAATGACACAAATCAAAACCATGTTGATAAGCGCAGTTGCGAACGGACTCACATAAATCACTTTTTTTATTCAAATATCTATCTCTTTATTTGCGACTCAAGCGCCCGAATACTTGTGCTTTACCAAGCACCAATACTGACTTGATTATTGCCTGAAGGTTTATTTCTTACCCAGACCCAACAAAAAAAATTCTGGCGAAGTTTTACGACTTGCTGCGGGTTTAATGTTCTTAATTTTTTGGAAATTCAAGCCCAACTCACGACGGAAGCTCTCATACCCCTCCCCCATAAAGGTTTTCATTAGAATATGACCACCCTGACGTAAATGTTGTTTGGCAAAATGTAAGGTCATTTCATTGAGTCCAATCATACGCATTTGATCAACTAGCTTATTACCACTCATTTCAGGTGCCATATCTGATACAACCACATCAATCGAGCGACCTTTCAGTGCTTCCAACAAGGCTTCTTGCCCTTCGGGTGAATCAAAGTCCTCCTCAATAAGCGTTACACCTTCAATGGGCTCTAATGGCAATAAATCTATGCCAATCACCAAACCATCAGCTCCGACATAAGGTCTCAGCTCTTCACTCCAAGAGCCTGGCGCACAGCCTAAATCTACAACCACAGAGCCTTTTTTGATGTTCAAGCTGTGTTTATCAAGGATTTCAGTGAGCTTAAAGGCCGCACGCGAACGTTTACCCTCTTTTCTAGCCTGTTTAACATGCGGATCTTTTGAATGGCGTTGAAACCATGCCGATGTCTTGCGATCTTTTTTACTTTTCGATTGTTTTGCCATGCTAAATTAAAATCACTCCTTCAATTTCCAGCCGATACGCCAT
>JAUZQS010000264.1 GCA_030950875.1 Mariprofundaceae bacterium
AGCCTGTAGCTGTTCAGATGGCCGCTGATTTTTCAGAGGCCAAGGCGAAAAAGCGGAACTTACTCCTGTAAGTGAGCACTTTTTAACGCTGGCATCGGGAAAATCAGGGGTGAGCTGAATAGTTACATAAAAACAAGCGCATTATAACCCTAATACTGCAAGCGTCACAAACCTTTATCCCATAACCTCATAATCCACCACTACCCGACTAACTGCTGCTGCCTTAACCAAAGGTATCACCGCTTGGTGCTCTGGATGGTTTTGATAGGCAGTTAAAGCATCATGATTTTCTAACTCTGAATACAACACAACATCGGCAGATTGTTCGCTATTGCTAAAATCAATGCCTACCTCAACCTTTAAGAGGCCAGGTATTTTGCCTACCAATGCTTCCAAATTATCTTTAATAATCTCAGCATCTGCCTTGTTTCTTAACTTCCACATAACAATATGTTTAATCATGGCTTACCTCTTTTAAAGCCTCTTGGGACTCAGCCTTTTTACCACCCAGCCAGCCTCGTATTTTAGCAAAGACCAGCTTGATGCCACGCCATAATTTCGGCAACAACCAAATTAACAATACAATAAACACAAGCATAAGTGCAACAAATAAAGTTGGGTGATTTAAAGCTGCCCACAAACCCGCAAATACCGCCACATCTTCGCCAATCGATAGGCTCCAGTTTGAAAATGGTTCAGGTGACGTATTCACCATCGCACGTGTTCCAGCTTTCGTTGCATGTGTCGCTGCTGTTAGCCCACCTCCGAGAATCCCCGCCGCCACGGCAACAGCCGGATCGACATTTCCAACCGCCCCTGCTGCCAACATCGCCCCTGCAGGAATGCGTACAAACGTATGAAGCACATCCCAGGCTGTATCGACACCAGGTATTTTATCCGCAAAAAATTCTACAACATACATTGCACCTGCTGCAAACAATACCAGCGGATTTTGTAGCACTTCCAGCCCTGGTGGTAAATCTATATTTCCAGTCGCCCCCATCATGCCCAGCATGAAAATCGTCGCATAAAGATTTAGCCCACTTGCCCATGCAGCTCCCATTGTCAGAGCTAGAACTGCCGTTATTTGATCCAACTGCTCCATATTTCGCCTCCAGCATCACAACAATCACTTTTACACATGCAAACTAACTTAAATATCTTTTGTGCGCCAACTGTGCAAAATACGCAATCCCTTGTAAAGATTCCCCTCTGGAGCTTTTATGCCATTTAACAGCAATGATTTATATGATGAACACTTGGAAAACATTCAAGTTGCTGCACCTATTTTCAAAAACTTTGGTGGGCGCAAAAAATTCTACGGAGAAATCCAAACAGTAAGAGCCTTTGAAGATAACACCTGTATCAAAGCCGCTTTTGAAGATGATGGTACTGGCAAGGTACTTATTGTAGATGGCGCAGGGTCACTTCGTTGTGCCATTATGGGCGATCAGGTAGCGGCCTTGGGAAAAGAGCATGGCTGGGAAGGGATTATCATTTTCGGCTGTATTCGTGACTCTAATTGATGTTGGAAAACTCGATTTTGGTGCCAAAGCATTGGCAACGATTCCACGCAAAACAACCAAGCGCCAGCAAGGGGTTCGCGATATTGCCGTACACTTTGCTGATGCAAAATTCACACCTAGTGATTATGTTTATAGTGATGAAGATGGGATACTCATCTCTGATAAACCGTTGATATAAGGCAACTATTCAGCACAACTATAAAATAGCTATAGCTGTTCAGATTACCGCTTATTTTTCTGACAGCACCAACAGTAGGCGCTTTTAGGCGAGGCGAAAAAACGGACGACTCCATGGATGGAGGAGGTAGAGCAACGCAGGAGCCAAAGCCGAGTTTACTACTGTAAATGAGCACTTTTCAACGCCGCTATCGGGAAAACAAGTGGTGAGCTGAATAGTTACGATATAAGTTTCATTATGACGTCAACTTTGGCAGTCTTGCCGCATCTTAGACCACAGGAGTTTTATAAGTTAATATGAGCATTACTTGTTTTATAAAACTATGCGTTACTGCAGCCGTGTTTTCACTTGCTGGTTATTATGCCATGCCTTTCCTTGCTATGGGCGGTTCTCCTGAACCCTCAATCTTTGCAACAGGCCTGTTTGTTGGCACATTGTTTGGAGGACTCCTCATTGCCTTGAACCCTTTGGCAAAGGACTCCAAAAGCAAAGCGAATGTTCTTTATGTCGGAAATATTCCATTCAATGCCCGCGAAGATGAAGTTCAACGCTTGTTCGAAGCCTATGGTACAGTAAAAGCTGTACGCTTGGTCACAGGCGGTCCAAACAAGCGTCCGAAAGGTTACGGTTTTGTTGAAATGGACAAAGCTGGTGCTATCGAAGCATTAACACTCAACGGCTCCGAATTTGGCGGCAGAAAATTGCGTGTAAATTCAGCAAAAAGCAAAACAGCATATTAGAGCATTGTATCACCCTGATTGTGTAAACAACAGGGTGATATTTTTTTATCCTCCTGAAATTTTCGCCTTAAACCCTTCCTTATCAAGCATCTGTAAAAGCTTTTCTCGATGATCGCCCTGAATCTCAATACACCCATCCTTCACAGATCCACCTGTTCCAAGCTGAGACTTAAGCTTTTTTTGCAATGTTTTAAGCCCTTCATTGTCTAAGGGAAGCCCATCAATCACACACACAGATTTGCCGCCACGCCCTTTGCTTTCTCTGCGGATACGAACACCTTGCTTGTTAGGATGCTTGATGCTTGGGGCAGCACTTTTTGACGACTTCTTTTTACCAGTCCTTGGTGGCGACATCGCCTTTCCAAGTTGCCCATCCTCTGTCGAATAAACCAAACGTTTACCTTGACTCATTGCACGACTCCTTATCAGTCATGAAGTATGCTTATGACATCGAATTGCGTCCATAAACACATCGCTTCGCCCTTTAATGTTTTAGGGAAAATTTGTTTGTAATTATGATGATAATTAATATTTCATCCCAATATTCAACATTGAAATTGAATGCAGGCTGTAATCATTTGGTTTGCATGACGTTTTAGAAAATCATGTAGTCACCTTGCTGGTGATGAATGATTTTCTGGTATGTCAGGCGAATCATAGGGTTGCGGCATGCGCCGTATGTCAATGTCGGATTTTGGGTTTATGCTTTAACTTGCCGCTTCCCTGTGATAAGGGCATTATTCGACTTCGCTACACCTTCTGGGGGTCTCATGGCTGGCAAGCAAAAACAAGATCATACGGCTGGAATTACACAAGAGGGGCGCTTTTATAGTGCCGAGCGTCTGCATGCGATGCATGATATGATGCTTTATATTCGTCGTTTTGAAGAAAAAGCTGGGCAAATGTACGGTTTGAAAAAAATTGGTGGTTTCTGTCACTTATGTAATGGCCAAGAGGCTGTTTGCGTTGGCATGGAAGAAGCCGCCGATCCGAAAGATTATATGATGACCAGTTATCGCGATCATGGACATATTATTGCACGAGGCTCTGACCCAACCGCCGTTATGGCAGAATTATTAGGTCGTGCTGGCGGTGTTGTGGGCGGTAAAGGCGGCTCCATGCATATGTTTGATATTGAGAAGAACTTTGTTGGTGGTAACGGCATCGTTGGTGAGCAAGTCCCTATTGGCATTGGCTTTGGTTTTGCATCCCAGTACCGCGATGACAAGCGTGTTTCGATCACTATTATGGGTGATGGCGGTGTCAATCAGGGCGCTGTTTATGAGTCATTTAATATGGCCGCACTGTGGAAACTTCCTGTCGTTTTTGTCATTGAAAACAACCAATATGCCATGGGTACATCCTTAAGCCGTGCTTCTGCGGAAACACACCTCTATAAACGTGGCATTTCATTTAAAGTCCCAGGTATTCAAGTCGATGGCATGGATGTCTTGGAGGTTGAACGCAAAATGGGTGAGGCATTAGAGCATGCGCGCTCTGGCAATGGTCCGATGATTGTCGAAATGATGACCTACCGCTATCGCGGACATTCTATGTCTGACCCTGCAACATACCGTACCCGTGATGAAGTAGATGAATGGCGTTCA
>JAUZQS010000265.1 GCA_030950875.1 Mariprofundaceae bacterium
TCAGCAAGATGTGAGTGAATCGCATTGCGCAGCAGTCGCTTCTATGGTGATGGCTGAAAAACTAGCCTTGCCAGTGATTGCCGCCAACATTGAAGATCACCATCATAATACCACGCGTTTTTTCGTCATTGGTCAACATGATTCCCCTGCATCAGGCGAAGATAAAACGGGGCTGGTCATTGCTGTGAAAGATCAGCCAGGGGCGCTGCATGGCCTAATTAAACCCTTTGCGGAGCGGAATATGGGCTTAACGCGCATTGAATCGCGGCCGTCCAAGAAAAAACTTTGGGAGTATGTATTTTTTGTTGATGTGCAAGGGCATCGCGATGATCAAAATATGGCGGATGCGATTGCTGAAGTAGAAGCAATGGGAGCCTTGGTGAAGGTGCTTGGTTCTTATCCTGTATCAAGGAAATTATAAGTGAGTCAAATCGATTGGATGGAACGGGCGATTGCTCAGGCAGAAAGATTACATCCCTATGTAACGGGAAAACCTATTGAAATACTGCTAGCCGAACAGGGAATTTCACAAGCAATTAAATTGGCCTCCAATGAAAATCCATTTGGCGCACCGCCCAAGGCAGTGGCGGCTATAACAAAACATGCAGCAGAAGTATCTCGTTATCCAGATGGTGATAGCCGTAGTCTTAAAGAACTTCTGGCGAACAAACATGGCGTGGCATCAGAGAATATTCTGATTGGCAATGGTTCTAGTGAAGTCTTGGAGTTAGTTATTCGATGTTTTGCAGGCTCTGGTGATGAGGTGTTGTTTTCCAGTCGAGCTTTTATCATGTACTCATTGTATGCGCGGGCAGCAGGAGCGATTGAGGTGGCTGTGCCTGAAAGTGATGGGTTAACGCATGACTTGGATGCGATGGCAGCGGCAATCACGCAGCGAACTAAGGTAGTGTGCATCGCCAACCCGAATAACCCTACGGGAACTGTACATAATTATGCTGCGATTCAAGGCTTGCTTGATCGGGTTCCTGACAATGTTGTTGTGCTTTTGGATGAGGCATATTATGAGTTTATGGATGAAGCAGATAGGCAAGGTAAATTATCGCATCCTGGACTTATTATTTGCCGTACATTTTCCAAGGCATTTGGTCTGGCTGGCTGTCGCATTGGTTATGGTGTGGGTGATGCGGAAATCTTGCGGCTTGTAAATCGTTTTAGACCACCATTTAACGCTAATGTTTTGGCTCAAAAAGCAGCATTGGCAGCATTGGATGATGATGCGTGGGTGATGGATAAAGTGGCAAAAAATAATATTGAACGCAGTCGTCTAGAAGTGATTTTGGAAGACTTGGGCGTACTGGCAGGACCAAGTTTTGGTAATTTTGTCTTGTTGCAACACAGTCAGGCTAGTTTGATTTTACAGAAGTTGGAGGCGAAAGGTATTATTCCTCGCCCACTGGCAGCTTATGGGATGCCAGATTATCTACGCATTACAGTTGGTAGAGAGGAAGAAAATGATCTGTTATTATCAGAACTACCTTCAATTCTGGCAGAGATGGTGAAATAATCGTGTCAAACATTGAACATCTCGTGGTGATTGGTACAGGTTTGATTGGTGGTTCCGTGGCGCTGGCGTTGCGGCGTGCGGGCTGTGTTGAACGCATTACGGGTGTGGGGCGTAGTGCTGCGAACCTTGAAGAAGCGGTGCGCTTGGGCATCATTGATGATTTTGACCATGATATTAAGAAAGCTGTTGCCGATGCAGATATGGTGCTGATTGCAGTGCCTGTAGCAGCGTGTGACTCGGTTTTTCAATCGTTGGCATCGTCGTTGTCTGCGGGCGCGATTGTGACTGATGCGGGAAGTACCAAACAATCAGTGATGATTTCGGCTGCGAAATATTTAAAGGATGTTTCGCGATTTGTGCCTGCTCACCCGATTGCAGGTACGGAGCACTCAGGATCTGCGGCTGCGTTTGCAGAGTTGTTTGAGGATCGCATGTGCATTTTGACCCCGAATGAAAAAACCGAAGCCAAGGCTTTGGCGAAGGTAACAGCACTGTGGCAAGCTGTAGGTTCGCATGTGGAAGTAATGAGTGCTCGGGAGCACGATGATGTACTGGCTTCTGTAAGTCATTTGCCACACTTAGCAGCCTTTGCGATTGTGAATGCGGTTGGAAAAAATGATGCAGCATTTCGTTTTGCGGCAGGAGGCTTTCGAGACTTTACCCGTATTGCATCATCATCTCCAGAAATGTGGCGAGATATAGCGTTATGTAATTCGTTGGCGATTGTGGATAAAATAGATGCATTACAGGCAGAGTTAAAGGCTTTGCGTGATGCTTTAAATGATAGTGATGGCGATGTGTTATTGGAAAAGTTTAAGGCGGCAAAACAAGCACGGGATAGTTGGCTCGATGAGTATGGAGAGAAGTTATGAATGTGGGCGGAACATTGATTGCAGGCCCTGCAAGAGCGGGACTAAGTGGAAAGGTAAGTGTGCCTGGTGATAAGTCCATGTCGCACCGTGCTGTGATGCTGGCAGCACTGGCTGATGGCACAACAGAAATTCATGGTTTTCTGCCAGGCGAAGATTGTTTGGCAACGGCTGAAATGTTTGTGCAGATGGGCGTGTCGATTGATTGGCTTAATGATGAAAAGACCTCGTTGCGAGTGCATGGCGTTGGTTTGCATGGT
>JAUZQS010000266.1 GCA_030950875.1 Mariprofundaceae bacterium
TACCAAACAACCACTTCAAATATAAATACGCTCTCGACAGAGCCCAAGGAAATCGTGTAAGCACCGGGCTCTAAAGCCACTTTAATCGCTCCTCCGTCCCTACTCTCTAAACGTTCACCATTCACCCAAATCCCCAAACGCGATTCATCAACAAGGAAAATACCAGCCTTGCTGCGTTCAAAGTGACAATGATGTCGCGAAATACCATAGGGTGGAATATCATGAATATCCAAATCATTCTCATCATTGCCCAAAAACCATGAGCTTTTCAGCTTTTTGGCAGCCCAACGTCCAATCTGAAAAGGAAACTTCTCGATGACAAGGCGTTCCACACCACCCAGGGCATGTTTTGCTTGCTCTGTTTGCCCTGATAAGGTGACATTGCCAGACTTGAAAGTAACCATCTTTGTCTTCGTTTCGCCCTGCTGATTCGCTTGCGCTTCAAGTTGATTCTCCAACTCCATCACCCGAAGATTCATCTGTCGCATACGTTGGAATAACGTGCTTAAAACACTCTCTACAGATGAAAAATTATCGTTCATAGCTTGCACAAATTCTTTTTTATTAAAAAATCGAACTTGTACATCACCAACAGTGCTCACAGTTGCAGAACAAGGATCATGGCTAATCAGCCCCATCTCACCAAACACCTCACCTTCAGATAGTTCCGCTAAAACAAGGTTGCGGCCAAAATCATCGCGTCGCGAAATAACCACACGGCCAGATAGTAAGACATAAACGCCATCACTTACTTCACCCTCTTGTAAGATAATCGCACCAGCAGGAAAATTTTTTATTTGCTGTTCCTCTTGGCTCATTACAGTCGTACTCCATTATTTTCTAAAATGTGTTACCGAAATTAGAAGCCTTCTGTATTAGCTTACATCAGTCAATAAAAAACGTCCCCAAAAATAGCGCAACAACTTATAAAGGATGAACTTTTACTTGCCCTTCCGCACTCACATCAATTTGATAACGCACACCATTTGGGCATGTCGCACGAATTGTTTGATTGCCAGTCTCATCCTCTTTTTGTTGAATCTGCGCCACATTCTTTCCGCCACAGGCATAACCACGCAGCATAATCGTTGTGGCAATATCTTCAGCTTGCGAAACAGCCCATGCAGGTAATGCCAACAACAATGCCAACACACAGAACGTACCCTTTACCCATATTTTCATCCCTGCACCTCCAGTAGGCTTTTGAGAATAGAATGACGTGCCAAATAAATCTCTTTGGATAAATCGGGATCCTTTTCCAACAAAGCCATAATTTTTAACAGTAACCCATTAAAATTCGCTTTAATATTTTCCATTTTATCTTTTAATTGATTATTTTTCCGCATTGTCTCAACTTTATCCTGAAAACCAATCACATCCGACCGAATAGCCAGCTTGGTAAAAAAACCAATCGCCTTAGTCCCTTTTAACCGTTCAATCAGCTCATCCATAGAAATAAACAGACAATCTTCTCGTGATTCATTCTGCATAGAAGATGTTTTTTGCACATGACTTTCAATAACTATTGAACTATCTACCTCATCAGCCAACACAGAGGCATCGCTCATAACAGATACGAATACAACATAACTAACACATATTACCCATCGTTTCATACAGGCAGTGTAGATGATTTTACAAATAACGTCAGGACTATTTTTACCCCGTGCGGGTAATTCGAACACTTATACAATATTTAACATGCCTGCATATTTTTCAGAAAATACGACAGTAAAACGTATATATTCGCCGCTCACATGTTGATCCACAACACGCCCATACTCATGGCACCATGAAATCATTTTACCATCGGACACATGCAGTTTTACAGAACACATCACACTATCGGTTTCTTGCCAACGCCGAATGAGCAAAAGCAGTTCTTCCATACCCAAACCAGTCAAGGCTGATACAGCTACACGACTACCATCGATATTATCCAACAAACGCGATTTTACTTCAGGGGCTTGATCAACTTTATTAAGCACTTCGACAATCGGCGGCGCATGATCGCCATCCAAACCAAGTTGTTCCAAAGTTTCTAGCACAACCTTCTTATGCATCGGTGATTCAGAATCAGAGGCATCCCGCACATGCAAAATCAAATCCGCTTCAATCACTTCTTCCAAAGTCGCACGAAATGCATTGACCAACTCATGGGGTAAATCTTGAACAAAGCCCACTGTATCCGAGAGCATCAATGATTCGCCACCTGGCAATTCCAATTTCCGCAAGGTTGGATCAAGTGTGGCAAACAACTGGTCTGCTGCATACACATCACCTTCTGTAAGACGATTAAACAAGGTTGATTTACCAGCATTGGTATAACCCACCAAGGCAACGGTTGGAACCTCACTGCGCTTACGGCCAATACGCTGCGTTGCACGCATACGTTGTACTTGCGCCAATTCACCTTCCAGACGTTTGATGCTATCGCGTATCATACGCCTATCTAATTCAATTTGACGCTCACCAGGGCCACCAAGGAAGCCGTGACCACCACGTTGGCGCTCCAGATGTGTCCAAGAACGCACCAACCGGCCCAATTGATAATTAAGGCTCGCCAAATCAACCTGCAACACTCCTTCTCGTGTACGGGCTCGCGACCCAAAAATCTCAAGAATAAGGCCTGTACGATCTACAACCTTCACAGCCCACGTTGTTTCCAAGTTTTGCTGTTGCACAGGTGTTAAAGCATGGTCAACAAACACCACATCGATTTCTAACTCTTCAACCAAATCCGTAATTTTTTCGGCTTGCCCAGAGCCTAATAATGTTGAAGGCACCGCCTTGCGAATAGGGATTTCTTCTGAGCCTAGCAATTCACAATTACAGGATAATACCAATTGCTCAAACTCGTGGAGTCGCGATGCACTTGCATGCTCACCCCAACGTTTATCCGCCAAACGTGGGTGCACTGCTATTGCCCGACTTGGTCCCTCATCTGTTTCCATCATGTCCATACTTTCATCTTCTCCATCATCGCCTGTTTCAATTTTTCTGCATCTCCAAGCATGGCATTCGGGGTTTGATTGCGAAACCATGTAACCTGCCGCTTGGCATATTTTCGTGTCGCTGTAATAGCATCACGCATGGCTTCTTCACGCGAGCATTGCTCATTCAAATACATCAATAACTGCCTATAGCCCACCGCTCTTAATGCAGGGTGAAGCTCTGTTATGTCCTGTCCTTTCAGCCAACGCACCTCATCCAACCAACCAGCATCCATCATCATTTCAATGCGCTTGGCCAAACGCTCGCGCAACACGGGACGCGGCACATCCAAAACAAACACCGGACAATCAATTTTCTCTTTTTGTGCTTCTTGCTCTGCCTGCCACGTGGAAAGGGCTATATTAGTGCTCTTATAAATACATAAACCGCGCATAATACGCTGTGTATCGGTGTTATGCAGTCTTTCTGCCAAAATCGGGTCACATTGTTTTAATAGATCATGCAAATACGGCGTTCCCTGCTCAGCTTGCAAGCTGACAAAATAATCACGCACACCTTCTTTTTCTTCAGGAATCTTAGCAAAACCCTCCACCAATGCACGCAAATACATGCCTGTACCACCCACAATCAACGGTATTCGATCTTGCTTGTTTTCCTGTTTAATAATCTCCAACGCAGCATCCGCCCAGCGCTGTGCCGACCAAACATCAGATATATCCGCACAATCAATCAAATGATGGGAAATACGCCCACGCTCCTCAACACTTACTTTGGCTGTGCCAATATCCAAACCTCGGTAAAGTTGCATAGAATCACATGAAATAATCACCGACCCACAAGCCTTTGCCACATCCAGAGCCAAGGTTGTTTTACCTGTACCAGTCGCCCCCATCAATGCCATAGCACGCCATGGTTGCTGTATATTCTTCGTCAATCATGACTCCGCGTTTGTTCCAATTGTTTTGCCATCGTCTTAATTTCTTCATCCAAGCTTTTATCCGCCATCATTTGCGTATCTTCACGAATCAATAAACGTACCGCAACCATCCATAGTGGACTTAGCATCAGTGAAAATGCAATCACCACAATCGCCATTTGATGACCATCTACCGTCAATATGCCCATTGCCAAGCCCAATGAAGCCAATAAAAAGGATAGTTCTCCAATTTGCGACAATAAACCGCCCGTTAACAGCGACATCGTCCATGTTTCACCCAACACTCGTAACACCAGTGTATTGATGCCCGAGTTAAGAATAAATACACCCAAGGTCATCAATATCACAAACCCGATGTGTTCCATAACAAAATTCAAATCAACCAGCATGCCAACGGAAAGAAAAAATATCGCCACAAACACCACATAGAGTGAATGCAAATGCTCTTCCACCCACTGCGATTGATCGGAAGATTTCAAAATCATGCCCGCCAGAAATGCACCAAAGGGTGCGGAAAGACCAATCCATGCGGTAAGAGCTGCCGCAGCAAAACACAATAAAAGCCCCATCATAATTTGCTTATCTACACTTTTTAGAAAAGTCTCTGGAATATGCCAACCAGGGTGACGCAGCAACCAAATGACAAGGCTCATCAATGCAATACCGCCCACCAATTGCACTACAATTTCATTGCCCGACATTTCGTGATCACCCATCAGACCAAGAATAATCATAATCGGTACAATGGCTAAATCCTGTACCAACAATACACCCAAGGCATTTTGTCCAAACGGCGTTTCCAATTCATTGGCATCTTTAAGCAACGTCAGTACAACAGCTGTTGAACTCATGCTGATAATAAAACCGAACAATAAACCAGACTGCCAAGACCAGCCCAGCAACCATGCGACCAGACAACAAATACCCACCGACAAAACCATTTGTGCCGCTGTACCTAGCACGGCCACTCGCCATTTGGAAATCAAGCGTGGTAAGGAAACCTCCATACCAATAAAAAACATCAGCATAATCACGCCCAACTCACCTAAGTGGTTAAGCAACTCTCTATCATGCACAAATCCCAACGCTGAAGGGCCTACAATAATCCCTGTAATAATATAGGCAACTGCGGCTGGGATGTTGTACAAACGTAAAATATAGGCGAATAAAAAAGCACAGCCAATCACGCCCACAATCGTAAATAAAACAGCATTCATTTCCATAGGATTTTAACCTCTTTACTCACTTAAGTCGGAAAGCTGTAACTGGTCAAGCACTTGCTTGCACTCAGGAGAGCGCATAAAACGTATTTTAAGCAGTAAAAAGGCAATATTTCGGATATAATATAGAGCCATCGCAATCACAGGTGATGAAAGCATTTCAAACCAAAACAAAGAAGTGTATGTCGAGTTTGCTAAGGCTGAATATGTTAAAAAATAAACCACCAAAATCACCGCCAGCAATGTTCCTACCGTTAAAGCGATGTTTTCATGTGTTTTTTTAATTTTTCCTACAATATCTTGTTGATTTTCCATGCTCATTTCACCCATCCTTATTTCTTACGCCCAAACAAACGATCCAACTCATTGAGCGACAAGCGCACGTAGGTTGGTCGCCCATGATTGCACTGCGCAATGTTCGGGGTTTGTTCCATTTCTCGCAATAGATTTTCCTGTTCTTCGAGCAACAAGGCCCGGCCAGCCTTGATTGAACCCTTACATGCACGGTTACCTAGCCAACGCTCCAACACCCTACCCAAGCCTGTATCACCTGCCTCAGCATCCACACCGATTAATATACAGGCATCAATAAGCTCGTTCACTAATTCCAGTGGCGATTCGTTTGCCAACATAGCAGGCACACTACAAATGCAAAATGATTCATCACCCATTGCCTCTATATGCACGCCAAAAGCTTCCAATTGCAGCATATGATCATGCAACCATGCTGCCTGCTCACCTTGCAAAGCAAATGTTACGGGTGTGAGTAGCATTTGTGTACTCACCGTGCCTTTACTCAATTGGGCTTTTAACTTCTCATAATTAATACGTTCATGTGCTGCATGCTGGTCAACCAGCACAATACCCTGCTCACTTTCAGTTACAATATAACAACAGTGCAATTGCGCCACTGCATGACCCAAATCCAGTTTTTCTTGCAGATCATAGGCTTTACCTTGCTCATGCACTTCATGCGGCGCACGAAACAATAAATGCTGTAGTTCAGGGCTCGCCTGAGCCGCATTGGGCGCAGAGAAAGAGCGTCCCTGCGATGCATGATTGGCATATATTGATGCCGAACGAAATTGTGGCATGCTACTATGATCCACCTGATTGCTGTTACCTGCCATCATTGTATCCAAGGCTTTATCTGTTGTCGTTGTCGCAACCGACTGCCCCATGTTTTCAATACCAGCCCGCACACAGGCAACAATCCCGGCGCGTACTATTTGCGGTGTTTTAAAGCGCACTTCGCGCTTGGCAGGATGCACATTTACATCGACATCAGCAGGGTCTATCTCCAGACGAATCACGGCAACGGGATAACGATCATGAAACATCACATCACGATAACCAGCCCGCAATGCCGCAATCAATGCCTTATCGCGAATCACCCGCCCATTGACCAAAAATAACATGCGTGTGGAATCACGATGATGAAATGTCGGCAAACCCAAATGCGCTGATATTTCCATACCCTCATGCGTAATACTTTGTTGCAGACTATTTTCAGAAAACTCACGCCCCATAATCGCTAATATCCGTGCTTGCTCATCATGCATTGGAAAATCAAAGCGTTTACGCCCATCAAACTCCAAGCGCATTGCCAATTTGGGATGTGCCAATGCCAAAGCACGAAAGACTTCAACAATCGCAGCTTCTTCTGTTTTATCGGTGCGCATAAAGTTCAAGCGAGCTGGGGTATTCAAAAACAAATCAAGAATTTCAATTTTTGTACCTTGCCGTGGCGATGCTGGGCGCACCGTTGTTTCTCCACCACCATCCACACGTACTTCAACACCTTCATCACTGCCCTTAAAGCATGTCTGCATGCGAAAGCGTGATACCGAAGCAATCGAAGGCAAAGCTTCACCTCGAAAACCATGCGATGCGATGCGATGCAAATCATCAGAACTCGTAATTTTACTGGTAGCATGGCGTTGTAATGCCAATTTTGCATCGGCAGCAGACATCCCAGAGCCATTGTCATCAATTTCAATACGTTTTTTGCCAGCCCCAACAATACGCACGGTAATCTTTGTCGCACCTGCATCCACACTGTTTTCAATCAATTCCTTCACTGCCGATGCTGGGCGTTCCACTACCTCCCCTGCCGCGATTTGATTGGCAACATGAGGTGCTAAAATATGAATGAATTGTTTAGCCATGCCTCTAAACTCTCCCATGAATCAAGAAATTATAAACGTCTATTTTTATTGTCAGAAAAAGAGTCAAAAAACAATCCACTACTTTATAAACCGAATTTGAAGGTTTAAATTCATAAACAATTCGCCACTTTCTTCATATAATGTGCCAAAATCATGTCTAGAACTACTGGCTGTTTCTAACTTTGTATTATTCAATAAATAATTTTCAAATATATTCCGATTATAAACGTGATAACACAGTACATCACCATCTTCTTTAACCACCAAATAACCGCCCGTAGCATCATATTCCCCAGACCATACTTTTGAAGGCATCATACCTAAAGCAACATCAGTCAAAAAACGTTTCATTTTATATGTATAAAATTGATGCCCCGATGAAGCATCAAAACCCAATATATTTTCTTTTTCCACGACATCAACTAAGTCGACAACCTTCGAGAAAGTAGAATGATAAAACTCAAAGACTACCTTCGCCAGAAGTTGAGGAAGAAGGCTATCAATTAAAACAAGATTGTTTGAAAATATTTTTTGTTCTGTGCCTACAAAGCTAAATTTTCCGCCAGCTTTAATAACCTCTTCTATCCGATCTCTAATTTTACTCTTTGAGGAAATATTATTAATTCTTTGAACTTCAACCTGACTCAACCTTGTATTAATTTTATATTTGAAATTGGTTGTTTTTCCAGCATTCAACAATGTCGATGGACTCCCCAGCCGTGATTTAATGCTAAAGCCAAGGGTCGAATTCTGATTGATTCGTTCATCATGGATAACAATAGTAATATCTGTTTTTGTCGATGAGTCTGCCTTTAAGGATAAGCAATATATGTCACTCATAAAGCGTTCCATTTCTGGAATCGCAAAACTACCATTGCCTTCTTTTATCTTTTGGAATAAAAATTTTGCTTGTTTTTGAAAATCACAAACTGAAATTCTATGCAATTCGAGCTGATTGGAAGAAATAACCACAATATCTTGATCAATTGTATACTCATAGCTTCCATCCAACTCTTCCCTTAATATTTTAATAATAGGGTATATAATTTCCTCTATTTTTTCTAAATTCTCATCACCCGTATAAAGCAATGTATCCCCTAAAATTTTAAGAAGCGTATAAATTTCACTCCACTCACCTTTATTCCCAGTTATAGCCATGATGAACCCAGTCGCTCAATTATTTTTTCTGCCGTTGCTTGTATAGCAGGCACTGCCACTGAGTTGCCAAATTGCCTATACGCTTGAGCATCAGCTACAACTATTTTAAATTTATCTGGGAATCCTTGTAATCGAGCCCACTCTCGAGGAGTCATTTTACGAATACCTTCACGATTAACTTCACCTTTAATATGCGTTACTGGCACAAAGTTAGTTAGACGATGATCATAGATAAGATTCCTCTCACGTCCCATACCACCACAAACAACTGCATTCGCAACATCATTATGAGCAACAATTTCATAGCCAAAGCCATTTCCTTTACTTTCATGCCGTGCGCGATGTGCTATCAAAGTATTTAAATATTGATTTGATAAATAATATTTTACTGAAACTTCTTGTTCTTCCAAAATATCGGCAATCGTTGGCTGTTTAGTGAGAGGTTCTGGATATTCAAAAGTATTTACGCCTAAATCTTTACGAAATCCAACAATAAAGATTCGTTCTCTATTTTGTGGAACTCCAAAGTTTTTGGCATTCATCACCTTTGGATCTGGCACATAATAATTCAAGTCCGTTCGCAACACGTTTAAAATTGTAGCAAGTGTTCTGCCTTTATCGTGACTGCTTAGGCCTTTAACATTTTCCAACATAAATGCTTTCGGTTGGTGTTTGTTAATGATTTCAGCAACATCAAAAAACAACGTACCCCGTGTATCTTCAAACCCACCTCGCTTTCCAGCAATAGAAAATGCTTGGCAAGGAAATCCAGCGCATAGCACATCAAAACCATGAGGAATATACGCTTTTGTCTCTTTTTTAGTTATATCACCAAAAGGAATTTCACCAAAATTAGCTTCGTATGTTTTTTGTGAATATTTATCCCATTCGCTTGAAAAAACACATGCTCCGCCTAAATTTTGCATAGCAACCCTAAACCCGCCAATACCCGCAAATAAATCAATAAATTTAAAGATTGGATTTTCAGGCTCTGGAAAAGGCACATCATGAATCAAATCAGGCAAATGATACTGAAGTGCACTTTCTGCTACTTCATATGAAACAGATTTAGATGGGAATTTATCCGCCAATATACTCTGAACATAATCAATCGCGCTAGGACGATAAGCTTCCGACATATCATTGTTTGAATGATGCAAATAGTGTGTCAATGATGCTTTTCCATTGCAATTATCTACAACTCTATTCGCTCTCGATGGCTTCTGATAAAAATCTTCTAGCGATATGTTGCTATCTAGTTTCACTAATTAATTACTCCTATTTTTTCACAAATATCTCAGCTAATCTGCTTAGCGCAGGAAAATTCAAACCTATCGAGTTCTTCATTAAAAAACTTTTGATCACACTGCCATTGCCCAAGCCTTTCATGCCTACTCCACGCAACATCGGCATACCTAGCCCGCATTATTCACAAATACTGCCACGCCCAGCGCAATCATCACGTCGATTCATGAATAATGCGGGCTAGAAGTGTGGAGGTGAACACACGATGCTGCCCTTAAAGCATATCTGCATGCGAAAGCACGATACCAAAGCAATCGAAGGCAAAGCTTCACCTCAAAAACCATGCGATGCAATGCAAATCATCGGAACTCGTAATTTTACTGGTAGCATGACGTTGTAATGTCAATTCCGCATTGGCAACGTGAGGTGCTAAAATATGAATATAATTTTCACTCATTCTTTCTCCAATGTATGCGCTGACTGACATGCTCGCGCCAAAAAAACCATATGATCAACACCAAAAAGCATTTCAGACTTGCCTTGACCATGCAGTATAAATGTCGGCACGCCAAATAAACCCGCTTTTAGCCCTCTAGCAACATTCGTTTCAAACATATCCGAGCTAAGCTCAAGCCATGTTTCTGGCAGTTCCTTATGCGCAAACACAGCTTGTAACCAACCTTCCTTTCTCGGATCAATATGACCCGACCAAAGCGCCTCAAATACCGCCAAGCAAAAACGCATTCTATGTTCACCTTGCAATGCTCCTGCAATCCGCAAGGCAGGGCGGCTATCGAAAGAGCCTGGACGAATCATTTTAAACGGCACATCCAGATAAGCCGCCCAGCGTTTTAAGTCCCGCAGAGAATATATGGCTTTATTCTTAATCGTCGATGGTGGAACATTGCCCGACTGATGAATGATTTTCGGTAAATTGACAGGCAACCACTCAAATACCACCTTGTTTTCTGAAGAAAACTCTGCCAATTGTAGTGCCGCCAGATAGCTGTATGGGCTTATAAAATCAAAATAAAAATCAACATTTTTCAATATTCATCACCAAAACCACCCTCCATCATCAAGTTTTTCTTTGCAACGCTGAATTTGAACTGCATAACGTTCTGACCGATGCTTTACTTTTTTAGCCACCTTTATCAGCCATGGTTTTTTATTAAAGGTTTTACGCTTCCAGCCACCATGCCCCTCATGATAAATTACGGTGACAGTTTACTAAATACATTTAACTTTCACCCACACACTTTCTTTTCGACCCTGACCCTACCCAGATCACCCGAACCCGCCGCATCAATTAGCAGAATGCCTGTTTCAAACATGAATCACCGATACACATCATCATGATCACCAATATCCAACAGTGTAATCACATGCTTACTTATTTTTAGCACCAGTGTAATACGATAACTGTATGTGATACGGATAGCATGAAGACCTTTCATGCTGCCACTAAGCCCATGCAATTTTAGCGATGATTGAAAAGGATCTTGTTCCAATGCCAACAGAGCAGTGGCTATTTTCTTTTTCAATTCAGGGTGTTGCTTGGCAAACCGTTTGGCTGATTTGATAAAAGAAGGTGTCCATTCAAGCTCAAACATCAATCTACGGAAAACATTTCACGAATTAGTGTCTCCGCAGTGCCCTTTTGCACTTGCCCAGCCGATACTTCTTCAAGCGAGGCTTTGATACGCAACTCCCATGCATCATTCATCTCATCCATCATCTGCTGATACCTATCCTCAGTCATCACCACGTATTGAGGGCGATTATTCTTAATGATATGAACAGGTCCCGATTCAATCTGGGTATCGACAACGGAAATCCCTCGACGCTTAATTTCAAGGGCAGGTATTGTATTCATAGTTATCACCTCTAGCACTAAATGTGGTGCCTATTATAGTACCTTTAATAAAATGAACAATGCTCAATGTTCGATTACTTCAGTATCACATTGGTTTTCATATCAATCAGCGCTTCCTTACCCAATCTGTTTCGGCACTGGCAGCGTTAGTCCTGTCGAATTTTTCATCAACAAGCTTTTAATCACACTGGCATTACCCATGGCTTTCATGCCTAGCCCTCTTACGACAGGCAAGCCTGGAAACTGGCTGGTAAAAATGCGGTGCAACCCTTCCATCGAACCCATCACATTTAAAATATCAGGCATACGCAGTTTCATATAGCGATTAAGCACTGACATATCACCCCAATCTTCACCATATTTCTTGGCATCAACAATTTCTTGCGCCAAAACCATCGCATCACGAAGTCCTAAATTTACACCAAGACCAGCCAACGGGTGAATCGTATGCGCAGCATCACCAATCAAAGCAAGGCGTGGTCGCACAAGGTGCATGGCTAGTTGAGCTTTCAAAGGAAATGCCGCACGTTTTCCAACTTCTTCAATGCGCCCCAACATCGGACCAAAGGTCAGATTTAATTCTTCTAAAAAACCAATATCATCCAATGCCATCAAACGCTCAACATCATCGCTAAATTGACTCCAAACAATTGAGCAAAGACCATCTTGCATGGGCAGCATTGCCAAGGGGCCAGATGGGGTAAAGCGCTGAAAAGCAGTGCCATGATGCGGCATCATTGGGCGCACATTCGCAACAATGCCGCTTTGTTTATAATCACGGGAATAAACACCAATATCTGCCTGATCACGCAACCATGAACGTCCACCATCAGCTCCAACAATTAAAGGTGCTGCAAGTTTATGCCCATCTTGCAATTCGATATGTACGGCATCGGCAAGCCAATCAACCTTGGCAATCGTCGCAGGACATAAAATTTCAATATTATCGTACGGTAACAGCGTTTTCTTCAATGCCGCTTGCAGATGTGAATTTTGAACCAAGTAGCCCAGCGCATCGGATGCAATTTCATCGGCATCAAAGCGAATGCCACCAGCCTGTTGATCATCCCAAATACGCATGGTTCGCATTGCCTCACCATGCAAATGTTTCCATGCGCCCAATCCTTCTAATATTTGCTGATTACCCAACACAATCGCCGATACACGGCAGTCCATACCCAAGGATTCAAATACTGAAGCTCCACCACGCTCTATCAACGTGATACGCAGTCCCGAATCTTTTAAAGCACACGCAAAGGTCAAACCGACCATGCCAGCACCAACCACCAACACATCCACTTGCTCTCTATGCCC
>JAUZQS010000267.1 GCA_030950875.1 Mariprofundaceae bacterium
TTTATTAAAAATGGGTGGCCATGAGCTATTTACAAGTCGCATGATTCCTAACCTTATCATTGATGTCTTGGCTGTTCGTACAGATCAACTGCAGAAACAGCATGCAAATATTCAAACATTGATTGATGGTTATTATAAGGCTCGCCATCACATGGTGACAAAAACAGCGGATGCAATGCAGCGTATGGCTCCTAGTGTGGGCATGACGCCAACAGAATTGCAAGCCAGTTTTAAAGGCTTAAAACTGCCGAACTTAACAGCAACCAAGGCTCTTTTTTCTGGACAACCATCCCCGTTTGAGAAAAGCGCCCATCTCATATTGAAAACACTTCAAGATACTGGCGAAATCAAGCAATCGCCTAACCTCACACTTCCACCAAACAGTACATTCCTGAACGCGGTTCAACCATGAAATTTCTAAGGAACATGTCACTTAAGAGCCTTATCCCTTTGCTGGTCATTATGCTCATGTTGCCATTTGGTACTATCGTAATCATAACATCCAATATTGATGCTAAAAAATACTTTGTGGCCGTTCATATGCATAGCTTACAAACAACCCTATCTGACCTAGTCATTGAGCTCAGCCGCTATAATGAAAAACATGACGCTCATGCCATACAACGCGCTATTTCATTGGCGAGTGTAGATAGTTTATATAATTATCTATCTCTAATCGATCAACAAGGAAATATTACGGCTTCAACCCATATAGCATGGGTTGGACTCAAAGCAAAAGATGTCATGCCAACATTTGATGAAAATATTTTTAAGAGCGTCGCCAAAGGTATTAAATCGAAATTTATTCACAGTGAGAATGCTGGAATTATTCATGCTTATCAACCCATTACAGGACATCGGCATGATCAACTTCACAACAGTAAAAACCATACATACAATGTGTTATATAGCGAGTATGATTACAGTTCGCAAATCTACACATTGCAAAAACAACAACAGCGAAAACTCATCATCTTTATTGTCGGGTTACTACTGATTTCTCTCCTTCTTATCTTTGTACTGCAACGATGGCTTCATAGACCCTTAAAAGAAATTCTAAGTTTTATCAGTAACATTCAGCTTCATGGCGAAAAAACCGAGCTAAAGATTCGAGGCTCTCGTGATGTGGTTCGTTTAGCAACGACCTTATCAACCATGCACAGTTCACTACAGGAATCCCAAGCTGAATTAAGTCATACAAACTCATTGCTCGAAAATCTTCTCGATTCTGTGCCAGACCTTATTTTCTACAAAGACACCCAAGGCATTTACCTTGGTTGCAACCAAGCTTTTTGTGATCTTGCAGGTAAAAAATTGCAAAAAGATGTTATTGGCATGACCGACTTTGATATGTTTGATAAAGATTTGGCTGAATTCTTTCGTAACAAAGATCAATCCATGCTTTGCAGTGGCAAGCCGCAGCAGAATGATGAATGGGTCACATACCCTAATGGCAAACGGGTTTTACTCGATACACTAAAAACACCCTACTATAATAACCATCATGAAGTCATTGGTGTTATTGGCATATCCCGCGACATTACCGCAACAAAAGAATTGGAAGAACAGTTCCATCAAGCCCAAAAAATGGACGCTATTGGCTCACTGGTTGGTGGTATCGCTCATGACTTCAATAATGTTTTGGCAGGTATTACAGGCAATTTATACCTTGCTAAGAAAAAGCTTCTTGATAATCCTGACGTAGAAAGAAAACTTATCAATATAGAGACACTTTCTTTGCGTGCTGCTGGCATGATCAAACAACTACTTACCTTTGCCCGTAAAGATACTGTGCATATGGAAGAGCTATCACTCACCTCATTTATAAAAGAGGCCATGGCACTTCTTCATACATCCATACCTGAAAATATTGCCGTGCAAAAACGCCTTTGCAGCGATCCGCTTTTCATTAAGGGCGATACAACCCAACTTCAGCAAGTACTTATGAATTTAATTAATAACGCCCGAGATGCCCTTGAAAATAGCGACAGTCCGTGCATTACCATTACAACTCAATCATTTCAGACAAATAAAAAGTTTCTAAAAAAACATCCCGAAGCAACCAACAAAATCTATGCACATATCAGCATTCACGATAACGGATGTGGTATTCCCAAATCGGCTCTTGAACATATTCTTGAGCCATTCTTTACGACCAAGAGTCCAGACAAAGGTACGGGGCTTGGTCTATCTATGGTATTCGGTGCAGTTAAAACACACCAGGGCATATTGGAAATTGATAGCATCGAGGGCGAGGGCTCAACCTTTCATATCTATATTCCACAAATTTCAAGTAAAGATTTCACACCGACCACACCCAAACAGCTCAATGATATTAAGCCGCATGGCGAGTTAATTTTATTGGTTGATGATGAACAGTATGTTCGTGAAACAACCGCAGAAGTATTGAAAACATTGGGGTATAAAGTACTACAAGCTGAAGATGGCGCACAAGCGATTGATGTATTTAAAAAACATCAGCATGATATTAATATTGTTATCATGGATGTAGTGATGCCCAACATGAGCGGTGTTGAATCAGCAGCGAATATCAGAATGATCAATGCCAATATCCCAGTCATTTTTGTAACAGGTTATGACAAAGAGCAAATGCTCGATCTTGACAATCAGGCATCCAATAGTGCACTTTTAAGCAAGCCCGTTCAATTCGATGAGCTAAATAATCTCATTAGTGAAAAACTAGGGTTATCCTTTTAACCCGCATTATTCATGAATCCCC
>JAUZQS010000268.1 GCA_030950875.1 Mariprofundaceae bacterium
GTTTTAAGCGTAACCGTAACCTTGGGTGTTGAAGGAGAGGCATCATCAAAAAACCATATCCCGACAACCACAACTGCAATGAAACATGCCGCAATGGCAGCCAGAAAAAGCATACGTTTGCTGCTTTTTACATGGCTTTGACTCGCCAGTCGGATTTTTTCTTCTAGCATCGTAACTACTCAGTTCATTCCCTAATTTGCCCGATTTCTGCGTCAAAAATACTCAAGTGCAGGAGCACACTACGTATTTTTTCCTTGAACTCGAACAAATTAGGGGAGGTTTGAGTAGTTACAGCCATTTTTAAGTAGGGTGCTGAGTAGTTAGCTGGCATCAAAAATTAGAGTTGCACATTGGGTGTTGCTTCCTCGGCAAAAATCTTTTTGAGAAATTTCCGCCATTGGGAAAATTGTTGTTTGGCATTACCGGTAAGTTTTAGGGTGGACTTCTCAAACTGGACAACCTGCGGTGCCATTTCACCATCAATAGACTGACCAAGTTCACTCAGAGCTTCTCGGTGAAATTTGGCCTGTTCATTGCTCTGAAAGCTCTTATTCAAAAGCTTTGCACCGACCATCCCACCGATCACAGCTCCTGTTGTGCCAGCGGTATATCCTCCATAACTGTTGGATTGTCCTCCCATAATAGCAGAGAGAACGGAGAGTCCAATCAATGCTACACCGGCAACTGCATTACCAATCGTTTCACGCTTGGAATCTTGCTCGGCTTCGTATTCGGTGGAGCTTTGTTGTTGCCAAAGGCGATAGCTGTCATCCATTTTCTGGCTGAATTGGGCATAGTGCGGTTGCATACTATCGGTAAACAACTGATCCCGGATGCGAATGGCTTTGATGCGATTGAGCATCACATCGTTTTTATCCGGATAGCTCACCAGTGATACAATGCCTTTTTTTTGCTGCATGTACGGGGAAAAGGTTTTTTCAGAAAAGCTAGCGCCGAAACGCAGATCTGTGATGGCTTTCAGATTATCCAACTGTTGGTTGCTATGATGATCCAGTGCTTCGACAAGTTTGCTTGCCGCCTGCTTAAAAACAGGATCGTAAGGGTCTTTTTCCTTGTTGCGGATATTGCTGTAAAAGTCCTTTGCTACTTCATGTTTGAATGATTTATCGAACCAGCGTTTGCCACTAATATCATAGACCTTAATGTTTATCGCCACGTTTGCACCATTGGATTCATCGATGGTTCCCAGCACATAAAGGTCTCCGGTCGCAGTTTTATCTGGCATTACACGCACAGCACCAAATACTCCGGTATTTTCAAGCGCCAGCTTCATTTTATAAGCGAACCGGGATGCTTCCGCCCGGCGCAGCTCAGGCCAAATGCCGGCTTTTTTATATTTTTTGGGATCCTTGGGTAGCCCCAGATCAAACATTGGAACAATGATATCCAGCCTAGCCTTTTGCACGACTGGAGCCGCTTTGATCACAGGCTTGGAATAGGATGAAGATACTACAGGGCCAACGCTAAAGCCCGATGATCCTGTACCGCCTGTTACGCAGGCCGATAAAAGAAAGGCACAGATCATGATGATTGCCATTGGTTTTTTTGCACCCATTATTTCATTTTCTCCATTGCTAATTATTGATCATTGACTTGTGTCACCGAGTAGCCATCCATGTCGCGATGTGAAAAATAAACGCTTAAATAACAAAACCCAATACTTACGATGTTGTTACTCTAGCGGTAAACCTTTATATTTTCGATATTCATTCCATAGCTTTGCCTTAATGATTGGATCCGTTTCGTTCATTGCAGCTTGGCGAATTTGTGCTTCCAGAGTGCTGTCATTATTGACAGGTGGTATATCACTCGGAACTGCTCCACTGCCCTTGATCGGCGTATTTTGTCTATGCTTGTCGGTAGTCGCTTTTGTAGTCATGTTGCGCGTTGATTGGTTTATTGGCGTTTCCGGTGTCGAGGGCTTTTGGCTTCCCGTCATTTCGGAACTGGCCGTTGAAGTGCCTGTTCCGATGCTTTCACCACTCTGACCGCTACCTGTTTGACTACGGTTTGATTGATTCCGGTCAGATTGATTCCGATCTGATTGATTCCGGTCTGATTTATTTTCATTTGCCGCAGCACTGGTGCGGATATGTTGGCAGCCTTCGTATTTATTTAGCGAATGGAGTAGAGCCTTATCCATCAGTGCTATTTTTTCCTGCTTGGTCAGGTTTGGATCGTTGGTGTAGTCGATCGAAATATTGCTACAGTCCATCTTGTCACCAAGTGTGGTGTGCTCACTGGATTGCGCCTGTACACCATCCATGAGGAAAAGTGCCAGTAAAAAAATAATGAGGTGAAATCTGCGTAGTATTACCATGAGACCGTGAATTTATACATAGGATATGAAATTGCTATGAAAATTCTCAACGATTAATATAATGTTGTAATATTAAAGCTGATCAGGACTGTTTTTCGCCGGTAACTACTCAGCACCCCACCCAAGCATAGCTGTAACTGCTCAGGTCGCCCCTGATTTGTTCGAGTTCAAGGAGAAAATACGTAGTGTGCTCCTGCACTTGAGTATTTTTGACGCAGAAATCGGGCAAATCAGGGGATGAC
>JAUZQS010000269.1 GCA_030950875.1 Mariprofundaceae bacterium
GTGCAAGGCATTCCAGAAACAGCACTTAATATTGGCAAGCCCACACACCCTAAAGCCACTGCTGAAGGTCTAAAAAGTGAAGATCGCGCCGAACAGCACAACAAGAAACCCAACAGCCCAAGAAGATCAAACCGCCCACAGCGCCGAAAATCCTAAAACGGGCGTAAAATCACTAAAATAACAGCGCCAAGCAGCCCGAATACAGGCGCTTCATTAAACCAGCGGTAAAACACATGGTTGCGATTATTTTTTCCTTCCGCGAAGACTTTTACCAAATGCCCACAATAAAAGTGATACCAAACTAAAAGGCTGACAATGCCCAACTTGATATAAAACCAAATTTCAGTCTGTAAATAATCCCACTGTACCCATGTCAGTGCAGCGCCTGTAATCAATGTTAAAAACATCATCGGGGTCACAAATCGATATAATTTATATTCCATCAATGCCAAGCGTTCATGCACTTCGCCTTCGCTAAATTCGGCATGATTTACAAACAGGCGCGGCAGATAAAATAGCCCCGCAAACCACGAAACCATCATCACAATATGAAAGACTTTCACCCACTCCATACACACCTCACCTATTCTTCATATCGCTTATAAACCCACGATACCCTAACCTCAAGCGACAAACTTCCCAAGAGCCGTTAGCATTCGTAACATGCGTACTATTGATAAAATCGAGCCTTTTCGCGTCATGCAGTTACTTGAACGCGCCAAAGAATTAGAGGCCCAAGGCAAGAAAATCATTCACATGGAAATTGGCGAGCCTGATTTCCATACCCCTGAATCCGTCCGATCTGCTGCCAAGAAATTACTCGATAAAGACCAGTTTTACACCCCCTCAACAGGCGCACCTGAGCTACAACAAGCCTTGGCAGCGTGGTATAAGCAAGAGTACCATGTGCAAATTGCGCCTGAACGTATTCTCATTACACCAGGTACATCGGGCGCATTCAACATGCTTTATGCGGTGCTTATCGATGCTGGTGAATCAGTGTTATTACCCGATCCGGGCTATCCTTGTCAGCGCAACTTCATTCGTTTGGCAGGTGGCCAGCCTCTCAATATTCCCGTTGGCCCTGATAGCCGCTACCACCTTAATGGAGCATTAATTAAGAAGCATTGGCAAACGCATACACGCGCAGCTGTGGTGATTAACCCCGGTAATCCGACTGGTACGGTGTTAGAAAAAGCCGCCATTGCAGAATTAGCAGCCGCCTGCCATGCCCATCACGGTTATTTGATTTCGGATGAGATTTACCATGGTTTAACCTATGGAACATCGGCTCCGTGCGCTTTGGAGGTGGATGATCGTGTTATTGTCGTCAATGGTTTTTCCAAACGCTGGGCAATGACAGGCTGGCGCGTCGGTTGGGCGATTGTGCCTGAAGAACTCATTGAGCCATGCCGCCGTGTGATGCAAAATATCTTTATTGCTGCCCCTACCTTGTCCCAATATGCCGCTATTGAGGCATTAAAGGCGACCGATGCCGTTGAAGATATGCGCCAAGCTTACGATGAGCGGCGACAATATTTGCTCAATGAATTGCCCCAACTTGGTTTTGATATTGTTGTCGAACCGCAGGGTGCATTCTACATTTATGCCAATGTTTGCAAGCTTACCGACGATTCAAAAGCCTTTTGCTGGGATTTGCTGGAGCAGGCTGGCGTGGCGATTACACCCGGCGAAGATTTTGGTGTTTACCAGTCCAATACGCACCTACGCTTCTCCTATGCCACACGGCTAGATGACATTCGCGAAGGTATCGCTAGAATCGCAACGTTTTTAAACAAGTAACTTACGTTAAACTGATCTTACCGCCAATAATAAGCATGTAAGCTCACGTATAAACTGGAGCATTTCTCCCCATGATGAATTTTTTGACCAAACTATTCGGCAGCCGTAATGAACGTATTCTTAAGCAATACAACCCTAAAATTGCTGAAATTAATGCCCTTGAAGGCAGCGTACAAACATTATCTGATAGCGAATTATCTGCTAAAACTGAAGTCTTTCGTAATCGGTTGAAAGATGGCGCATTATTGGATGAGTTGTTGCCAGAGGCCTTTGCAGTATGCCGTGAGGCGAGTAAGCGTGTGTTTGGCATGCGTCATTTTGATTCGCAATTGATTGGCGGTATCATTCTTCATGAAGGTAGGATTGCTGAAATGAAAACAGGTGAAGGTAAAACCTTGACCGCAACACTGGCTGTTTATCTGCATGCGCTAGAAGGACGTGGCGCACAGGTAGTCACCGTGAACGATTATCTTGCCAGCCGTGATGCCGAGCAAATGGGTGAGTTGTATAGCTTTCTTGGGCTAAGTACGGGTGTCATTATCAACGGCATCAGCCATGAAGAGCGCAAAGCTGCTTATGCCGCTGATGTTACATATGGTACCAATAATGAGTTTGGCTTTGATTATTTACGCGATAATATGGCATTTTCTAAAGAAGAACTGGTACAGCGCGATTATGCTTTTGCCATTATCGATGAAGTCGATTCTATTTTAATTGATGAAGCCCGAACCCCCTTAATTATTTCAGGCCCTGGTGAGGAAGCAACTGATCTTTATGCCACAGCCCATACCTTGGTAAAGAAGCTTGATGAAGCCGATTACGATAAAGATGAAAAAGACAAAGCAGTTTCTTTCACTGAATCAGGCATGGAGCATGTTGAAGAGCTATGTATTGAAGCGGGGCTATTTAAAGACGGTAATTTGTACGACCCGGAAAATGTTAATGTAAACCATGCTATCACCCAGTGTTTGCGTGCCAACACTCTTTTTACCCGTGAAGTGGACTACATTGTTCGCAACGATGAAGTCATTATTATTGATGAATTTACAGGTCGCATGATGCCAGGCCGTCGTTATTCCGATGGTCAACATCAAGCCTTGGAAGCCAAAGAAGGTGTCGAAGTTCAACCTGAAAACCAGACCTTGGCATCGGTTACTTTCCAGAACTACTTCCGTATGTATGAAGTATTGGCTGGCATGACAGGTACAGCCGATACCGAAGCGGAAGAATTTCACAAAATCTATAAGCTTGAGGTGGTTATTGTTCCCACCAATAAGCCTATGATTCGTAAAGACATGTCTGATCTAATTTATCGTGATACAGAAGATAAAGTTGACGCCGTTGCCAAAGATATTGCTGATATTCATGCAACCCATGCACCGATTTTGGTCGGTACAACATCCATTGATAAGTCGGAAGCACTATCGGAAATGTTGAAAAAAATAGGCATTAAACACGAAGTCCTCAATGCCAAACATCATGAACGCGAAGCTGAAATCGTTGCCCAAGCAGGGCGTAAAGATGCTGTAACCATTGCCACCAATATGGCTGGCCGTGGTACGGATATTGTACTCGGTGGTAGCGCAAGCATGATGATTTCGCAATTGCCGAAGAAGCTTTCAGATAATGAGCGCACCAAAAAAATTGAAGAGTTGCATGCAGCATGTGATGCCGAACATCTTGAGGTAGTTGCCGTTGGTGGTTTGCATATTTTGGGTACGGAACGCCATGAATCACGCCGTATTGATAATCAATTACGTGGTCGTTCTGGTCGTCAGGGCGATCCTGGGGCAACACGTTTTTATCTATCCTTGGAAGATGATCTGATGCGTATTTTTGGTGGTGAGAAAATGCAGTCTATGTTGACCAAAATGGGCTTTGAAAAAGGCGAAGCCATTGAACACCCTTGGGTAAGCAAGGCGATTGAGAATTCACAGAAAAAAGTGGAAGGTCGCAACTTCGATATTCGTAAACAATTGCTTGAATATGATGATGTCATGAATAAACAGCGCGAAGTGATTTATGAGCAACGTCGTGAACTATTAGAAGCCGATAGTGTGCAC
>JAUZQS010000027.1 GCA_030950875.1 Mariprofundaceae bacterium
GTTGGCCTGAAGTGCAGTGCATAAAGATGTATTGGCATCAGCTCCAAAGCTTGCAAGGTAGTTGACTGCTTTAACTCCAATGATCGCTTGGTCGGTATCCAGAAAACATGTCAGCAAGGCGATGACTGTTGTATCTGCGCCACGATCTGGTAATCGGTTGGATGCATGATCATGCTGATAACTGCCTATTATTTCAATCAACTGATCTTGTGACGTGATATTGTCGGCATGGCGGTAAAGTTAGCTGCGAAAGGCCTGGATGGCTTGATCGTTTAAGGCTATCAAGGCATCTATATCACTAGCCTTGATAGGACTTTCATGGAATAAGCAATGGCAAATTTTCGATGCTTGATCAGCTCCTGAGGGACGATGTTGACCAAAAAGTGTGTTGAATATACCCATGTCAGGAAAAAACATTCTCTATCTTAGGAGGCTGTCCAAGATTAGAAAGACCTACTGCGGAATCCCCATTTTGGCCATGATTTCCGTCTATTTTCGTTAAATAGACCCTATTCTTCGCCTCAAACAGTCGAAAATCATGACTCAAAATGGGAATCCCTCGCTACAGTCTCTATTCTCGGACAGCCTCCTAGCAGATTAAGACGAAAACCAGATCTCATCCGAAAACCCAAGCAAAACAGCAAACTATTGAATCTCTACAATTTTCGATAAGACTTTTTTGGCAATCTTTATTTTCTTATGAGAGGGTGCTTGATTAGAAACACGCATATTTTTTAACGCATGGGTATCATTGGGATTATATCTATAATGACCTGTGATCTTATAGACAAAAAGAGCATCTTCTATTTGAGGCCCATCGCCTACATTGTGCACAACCAAAGGGTTTCCCGTTTTTGGACTCTTTAGATAAGTAACAATGCCAATATGGGCTCTGCCGCTGTTTAATCTCCAGCTAACAATATCTCCGGCCTTATAATCATCGGCATGCGTTGTGACGGGAAGCGATTTGCCATAACGTTCAAAAAACACCCGTTGATTAGGTACTCGGCGATGATCAATATTTTTGTCCGTTTTTGTTAGCCCCCATATACGTTTTGAAGGATAAAGGGAAAAGTGTTTTACCATATCCTTATGAATCAAAGATTGTAAATCCGCCCCCACTTTACGATAAGATCGAATAATAACATCGGTACAAACACCTATATTCGGAGCAACATCACCATTGGGATACTTCAAGCCTACATATGCCCCATCATAGGTGATTTTATGGGTAGTTCTTTCAATGGCTGCATCAGCAAGGCGGTGATAGAAGTTACCTTCAGCGCAACCAAGCGATGGGACACCCAAGACGGACAAAAACAACAAAAAGGGAACCGCAACACTTTTTAATAATTTACGATCAAATAACACAGAAAAACCTCCATACAAAAATTCATTGGTCACATAGACATTCAATATCAATGTCGGTTCTTGGATCCATCAACCACTTGTGATTCGTAACTCTATTTTAAAATTATTGTTCAAGAGTAACTCTTGAATAACAAAATGATGGATTCTATCATTTTGTTATTCATTCGTTGGGTTTTCGCATTGCGACATAAGTCGCTACTCAGCACCCCGCCCCAAAATAGCTGTAACTGCTCAGGTCGCCCCTGATTTGTTCGAGTTCAAGGAAAAAATACGCAGTGTGCTCCTGCACTTGAGTATTTTTGACGCAGAAATCGGGCAAATCAGGGGATGACCTGAGTAGTTACTTTCAAGATAATTTTTTACATCGCGACATAAGTCGCTATCCAAGAATAAGACAAAAAAAAGGTTCTTAAAATAAAGACCCTTTTCTCTTAGAGCCTCTTGCAACACTCTGGGTGGATGAGTGACCTGCCTGTGCGTGAACGCACGCAGACAGGCAATCCCACTTCGAGTCCATTTTCAGGATGAAATGAGGGGCATGGTGGTTTCATGCACCGAAATTCCAGTCTGGAAATCCGCCGGAGTGGGGAAGCAATCGCCGCTCATGAGTGTTGCAAGTGGCTCTTAAACAAAGCAATTAAGGACTTACAGAAAAATTAGGCCCAGAGGTTGAGTTGTCTAAGCTTGCGGTTTGCACTACTCCGCCAGTTCCATTACCAGCGCCTGAGGCGGGCAAAGCATTAGGATCGAAGGAATTGGCAGCGGATGCTAGATCGGTTGCGTGCGTTTGAACGCTAGCGTTTTCTGATCCATGCTCAGGTTTATTCAGACGAACAACCCTCGAATCAACAGATGCAATACTCTCAAGAACACCAACAAGCATTGGCGCATCGCGTGAAGCGATATCTAAAACATTTTTCATCTGATCAGGGGTGGAAACATTAGCCATGACACTAAGCAACTCAGTAGCACTATAAGAATCATGAAAATCAGCATAAACACTTTTGATGGATTGACCACCTTTCAGCATAGAAGCAATCTTATCCTTCAATGATAATTCATCAGCAGACACTGAAGAAAAAACAAAAACCATAGACATCACAAACAACAATATTTTTTTCATAAATACTCCTCTAATAATGATAGCTCTAGTATAGCGACACTTTCATCAAACACAAGCAATAAAAAACACCTCACATCCAATAGCAACCATTCAGCCCACCACCACCCCTTGAACCACCCATAGTGGCTAGGAGGCTGTCCGAGAATAGAAAGACCTACTGCGGAATCCCCATATTGGCCATGATTTCCGTCTATTTTCGTTACATAGACCCTGTTATTCGCCTTAAATAGTCGAAAATCATGACTCAACATGGGAATCCCTCGCTACGGCCTCTATTCTCGAACAGCCTCCTAGGATCAAGGGCTAACGAGAAGCATTAAGAACCACCAACGCAACACCACCAATCACTAGCATTGATGCAACTACAAGTCG
>JAUZQS010000270.1 GCA_030950875.1 Mariprofundaceae bacterium
GTTTCACGGCAAGAGCGCATCACGCTTGATGGTGATCATTTCTATATTGATTTGGTTTTCTATCACACTATTCTGAAATGTTATGTCCTCATCGACCTGAAGGTGGGTAAGCTGTCACATGGTGACTTGGGGCAGATTCAGTTTTATGTGAATTACTACGATAGAGAGCGCTTACACGAGGGAGATAATCCGACCATAGGTTTGGTGTTATGCTCTGATAAAAATGATGCCGTGGTGAGGTACACGCTGGGGGAACAGCAGGAGAAGAATATCTTCACCAGCCGTTATCAGCTTTATCTGCCTACGGAACAAGAATTGCAGCAAGAGATTCAGCGTGAATTGCGTTATTTCGATACGAATGGAACAGGGCTTGAAGAAGGGGAACAATCATGAATGCAACCATGCGTAATGTATCGAATCGATTAAGTTTGCGTGCGCCGCAACGAGAATCATTGGCAGCTTTGGTGACATCTATTGAAGCAACAAAAGGTGAGATGTTGCAATCGGGGCGCGATGTAACAGCGATGCTTGAGGTTCTGAAAAAAGAGTTCCCCACATTGGAAAGCTTTGAGCGTGATTTTCCTTCTCTCTGCTTTGCGCTGGCTACGGGCGTGGGCAAGACCCGTTTGATGGGCGCGTTTATCAGTTACTTGCACTTGGCGCATGGCATTAACAACTTCTTTGTGCTTGCGCCTAATCTGACGATTTACAATAAGCTCATTGAAGATTTTACAGCGGGTTCGGCCAAATATGTGTTTAAAGGTATTGCTGAGTTTGCGATTAATGTGCCTGAAGTCATCACAGGGGATAATTATGAACAGCGCGGCGCACAGGTGATGGGGAGCCTGTTAACCAGTGTGCGTATCAATGTATTCAATATCTCAAAAATCAATTCCGAGGTACACGGTGGCAAAGCGCCGCGCATCAAGCGGATGTCGGAATATTTGGGAGACAGTTATTTCAGTCACTTGGCTGGCTTGAAAGATCTGGTGTTATTGATGGATGAGTCACATCGCTATCGTGCCGGTGCGGGGGTAAAAGCCCTGAACGAATTGAATCCACTGTTTGGTTTGGAATTAACGGCAACGCCGCATGTGGAAACGGCAAAAGGAGCGATTCCTTTTAAAAATGTGCTGGTCGATTATCCTTTAGCGCGGGCGATGGATGATGGGTTTGTCAAAGAACCTGCTGTGGTGACACAACGCAATTTTGATGCGACACAGTATAGCAAAGAAGAGGTGGAAACGATTAAATTGAAGGATGGTATCCGTCTGCATGAAGCCACCAAGGTGGAGCTACTGACTTATGCGCATGAAAATGATGTTCAACAAGTTAAACCTTTCATGCTGGTGATTGCGCGCGACACCACCCATGCCAGTGATTTATTGATCACCTTGGAAGCACTGTTTGATGGGCGATACAAGGGTAAAGTCATTCAGGTGGATAGTAGTCGGTCAGGGGCAGCAGAAGAAGAGATGGTGGTAAGGCTACTGGCTGTAGAAAGTGCGGATGAACCGACTGAAATTGTTATTCATGTGAACATGCTCAAAGAAGGTTGGGATGTGACGAATTTGTACACCATCGTGCCGCTACGTGCGGCCAATGCACGCACACTGATTGTACAATCGATTGGTCGTGGTTTGCGCTTGCCTTATGGTAAACGAACAGGTGTAGAAGCGGTGGATCGTTTAAGCATCGTGGCGCATGATAAATTTCAGGAAATTGTCGATGAAGCCAATGACCCGAATAACCCGCTTCGCCTCAAGCAGGTGATTTTAGAACGGCCTGAAGATGATGTGGCCAAAGAGAGCGTTCAGGTCAGCTCAAACATTGATACGATTATTGATGGTGCCGCTCCCCAAGGTAGTTCCGGCACAAGGTATAGTATCAATACATCTGAAAAAATAACATTTATGGGGGTGGCTGAAAAGGCTGTAGCCAGGGTGGCTCTGTCTGCCATCAACCAACTTCAACATCAGCCCAAGGAGGTGCCGACCAGTCAGTCACTCATGGATAAAACAGTACAGGCTGAGCTTGTGAAAGCCGTGTTAGAACATTTAACCCGCGCCCAAACTTCGCTGTTTGAAGAAGAGGAAAAGGTGGATGTGGCTGCGATTGTTGCTAAAGCAACACAACTGGTTGTTGATCAGACCATTGATATTCCACGCATCATCGTTGTGCCCAAGGGTGTGGTGACTTATGGCTATCGACCCTTTGATCTGGATCTGTCACAAATTCGACTACAGCCACAGGATCAAGCCTTGTTGAGTCAAAGTCTTCAGACCCATAAACAGACAGAAATTGGTGAAGGGGATTCAGGCAATCATGAGCCCGTGAAAGAGAATTATATACTCAAACGTTTGTTTAACTATGACGATATTTCTTACGATGAAGAAGCTGAGCTATTGCGTCGCTTGGCACAGCAATCGGTTGAACACCTTCAATCCTATTTAAATGACGATAACGATGTTGAGAATGTGCTGAAAAATCAAAGTGAGGCCATTGCCAAGGTTATTCATGCACAAATGAATCTTCATTTTTATGAAGACGCGACAGAATATGGGGT
>JAUZQS010000271.1 GCA_030950875.1 Mariprofundaceae bacterium
AATGGTTCAAGCTGGTATCCCAACATTTGCTTGGAAAGGCGAAACAGACGAAGAATTCTGGTGGTGTATTGAGCAAACGGTTCATGGTCCAAATGGTTGGACGCCAAACCTTATCTTAGATGATGGTGGTGATGTTACCCAGTTGATTCATGACAAATATCCTGAATTACTTAATGATATTAAAGGTCTATCTGAAGAAACAACAACAGGTGTTCATCGTTTGTATGAAATGGCGAAAAAAGGCGAGTTGAAAGTGCCTGCAATCAACGTCAATGACTCTGTAACCAAATCTAAATTTGATAACTTGTATGGTTGCCGTGAATCTTTATTGGATGGCATCAAGCGCGCCACTGATGTGATGATTGCAGGTAAAATTGCAGTTGTTTTGGGCTATGGCGATGTAGGAAAAGGCTGTGCTCAGGCATTTAAAGGCATGGGTGCTACGGTTTGGGTGACTGAGATTGATCCTATTTGTGCGCTGCAAGCAGCCATGGAAGGTTACCGTGTTGTTGATATGAATGATGCGTGTAAAGAAGGTAATATCTTTGTTACAACGACAGGTAACTTCCATGTGATTAACCATGATCATTTGGTGAACATGAAAGACCAATCGATTGTTTGTAATATCGGTCATTTTGATAATGAAATTGATGTTGCCTCTTTAAAACAATACGAGTGGGAAAATGTTAAGCCACAGGTTGATCAAATTATCTTCCCGAATGGTAACCGCATTACCTTATTGGCAGAGGGTCGTTTGGTGAATTTGGGCTGTGCAACAGGTCATCCAAGCTTTGTTATGTCTGCATCATTTACCAATCAAGTCATGGCGCAAATCGAGCTTTGGGACAACCACAGTAACTATAAAAATGAAGTATATGTATTGCCAAAACGTTTGGATGAAAAAGTGGCACGTTTACACCTTGCAAAAATCGGCGTGAATTTAACCACACTAACGCAACAACAAGCTGATTATCTCAGCATTCCTGTGGAAGGCCCTTATAAAGTTGAGCATTACCGCTACTAATGTTTAAATTTATTTGTTTGGCGGGAGCGGTGGCCGTGATGCTGCCGCTCTTCGCTTTTGCAGCGGATGAAATTGCAGAAGATATTGTCATACCTGTAGATGTTCGTTTTGACAAAACAGGCGATGGAATTGTTGATGTGTCAGATTGGAGTCAGATGAGTATTGATGAGCAGAAGTCTTATGCACGTGCGTCATTGAAGGCTTTGGGCGAAGATCCCGATGTCTTGTTATTGCAAGGGAAAAGCCGTGCAGAGAAATATTTGGAAGGATTACGCTCAGTTTACGAGTGAATATCAGCTATCTGACTCACTTAGTTCATTCTCTATTACCTTATACAGAGAGTGCCCACACCTGATAAGGATGTAACTATCAATGAGCTCTTGAATAAATGAGCTTATTGCGCTTTTTATCTGAAGAAGTGGTTGGTGATTGTTTTGATTAAGTTTAAAACTGTATTTTTGGAAATATGTTAATATTTGATCTTCAAGTGCTATTTCCCTTCCATAAATGGTGCCTTCTTTATGGTAAATGAACTGTAGAAAAACAGCGCGTTGCCACGCAATTCCGTACTTTCCATAAGCAGATTCAATATTAATATGTTGATTTGGAAAATCAGGCACTCGAAGATTAGGATTTTCTAATTTATACTTGATATAATCGGATATTTTTATTTGTTGCGTCTTTATTAGAAAGTTGAAATAGGCTGAATCGGCGTTTATATCTTCTTGGGATTGAATCTTATGTTTCGCTTGCTGTTGTATTGCGAACTTTTGGTTGATACGATTGACTTTAAATTTAAGTGCATGTTGTAACTTATTCAGGGAGCTTAGTTGTTTAGAGTTATAAATCCACAGGCTATTTTTGCCACCGAGTACTGCCTCTTTAATTTCTTCCCAATTGGCGCTTGCTGGTATTTTTGAAAGATTAATTTCAATAGTATTTAATCTTTGAGCGGTAATCTTTTTTAGTTTTTCACAGTCGATGAAATGTGTAACTGCAATTTCTACCAATAGATCATGTCCATTGATGGATACTATAATATCAGGCCTAATATTTTCTTTATGTGCTTCCACTTGAGTATTAGTAATTGTGAACTGCTTGTAATTTTTTAGAATATGCTGGCATTCTTGATGCCATTTTCCATTGACGTCTTGCTCTGATGCTTCGGCTTTAATTGGCGGAAGGATGATGTAGTTGTTTTCTATTAAAACTTGCTTTGCGGCTAGATGTAGGGCTGTTTCGACTGCATTTGAGCAATTAGACCCGTGCTGATGTGAAAAATAGTGTTGTTTAAGTTTTCCGTGATTTGCTCTAAGTGGAGCTTTGCAGTGAGGGCAGATGCAATTGCACGTGTCTCCGCGTGGAGCGTGATCTACGTGAATAAGCATGTTATTTTGCAATCCAAAAGTTAGAAGCGGCTTGGTTTTCATCACAAGTTTGTATTGATAGTGAGTGTCATATGGCCAATGGCTTTTCAGGCCATTGGCAGCAATCAGCGATAGGGCATTCATGACACTTTGGTTTACGCGCCATGCAGGTGTAACGGCCATGTAGTATTAACCAATGGTGGGCATGCAATAAGAACTCTTTGGGCACGACCTTTAATAATTTCTTTTCAACATCTAATGGGGTTTTCCCCGTTGCAAGACCTGTACGGTTTCCAACGCGAAAGATATGCGTATCGACAGCAATGGTTGGTTCATGGAAGAGAATATTGAGTACGACATTGGCAGTTTTTCGCCCTACGCCAGGCAAGGCTTCAAGCTCTTTTCTGGTATTG